>DATNJP010000322.1:0-8457 GCA_035603855.1 Luteibacter sp.
GTTGTTCTGCGGCGAATCCATGTTCAGTGCGCGCACGGGTGGGTCGAAGATCGCGCTGGCGGCGTTGTGTCAGTTGCTGCACGGATGGGGGTTTCCGTTGCTCGATGCGCAGGTGACCAACGATCACTTGCTGAGCATGGGGGCGATCGAGATTCCGCGTGCGGAGTTCGTGGCACAGGCGCGCCTTCTTTCGTCGCTCCCGGGTATTCCCGGCCACTGGGTCAAGTACCCGGTCGCCCTACCCTGACCCATCGCCGCTGAAGCGGCTCCCACAATACCTGACGCATCGCCGCTGAAGCGGCTCCCACAAGAGGAGCGCGCTGCGCGCGACATGCCTTATGTAAGAGCCAGCAAGGCCTCATGTGGGAGCCAGCAGATCTTCTGTGGGAGCCGCTTCAGCGGCGATAAGCCTCCAAGGAACCCACAACCTCACCGCCCCCGATGCCCACTCATCTCCGCCCCGGCATTCCGCGGCAACAACGCACACACCGGCGCCGCGACGAGCGAAATAAACGTCACCACCAAAAACGCCACACTGAAATCAGGCAACTGCGCCTGCTCATGCCCATGCCACGACACGGACGCATGCAACGCCGCGGCGGCCACGCAGATCCCCAGCGACAGCATCAACTGCTGGAACGTCGTATAAAAACTGGTCGCACTGGAGAACCGCTCACTCGGCACATCCGCATACGCCACGGTGTTGTACGCACTGAACTGCAGCGACTGGAAAAACCCACTCAGCAACAGGATCGTATAGATCGTCCACAGCGGCCAATCCGGCCGGAACGCCGCGCACAAGGCCACGCAGACCATCGACAGCACGCCGTTCCACACCAGCGTGGCGCGGAAACCCCAAAGACGCAGCACCGGTGCCGCCGTGGCCTTCATCAGCATCGCGCCGAGCGCCGACACGAACGTGACCACACCGCTATGCGCCGCCGACAGGCCAAACCCTAGCTGCATCATCAACGGCAACAGGAACGGCACCGCACCCGCGGTGATACGCGTCAACGAACCCGCGATCACCGAAAGGCGGAAGGTCGTGAACTGCATCAGCGACAGGTCGAGGATGGGATTCTCCACGCGGCGCGAATGCCACACGTAAAGTCCACCGACCAGCAAGCCGCCCGTGATCAGCCCCGTTGATCCGTAGAACGACGTCACGCCATGGCTCACCATCTCCAGCCCGAACACCAGGCACGACAGCGAGATGCCCGACAGCACGAAGCCCAGCCGGTCGAAGCGAACCTTGTCCGGCAGGCGGATATCCGGGATGTATTTCGTGGCCAGCCACATGCCGACGATGCCGATGGGCACGTTGATGTAGAAGATCCAGCGCCACGACGCCCAGGTGACGATGAAGCCGCCGAGCGGTGGACCGACGACAGGGCCGATCAGCGCCGGCACCAGCAGCCATGACATCGCCGACACCAGTTCTGACTTCGGCACGGAGCGCAGCAACACCAGCCGGCCCACGGGCACCATCATCGCGCCACCGATGCCTTGCAGCAGGCGCGAGAGCACCAGCAAGGTCAGGCTGCCGGAAATGCCGCAGAGGATGGAGCCGAGGGTGAACAAGGCGATGGCGGCGCGGAACACGTTGCGCGAACCATAACGGTCGGCGATCGCGCCACTGGCGGGAATGAAAACGGCCAGGCTCAACATGTACGAGGTGAGCGCCACGCTCATGTGCAGCGGCGACACGTCGAACGAACCCGCCATCGCAGGCAGCGCCGTGGCGAGGATGGTGCCGTCCAACTGCTCCATGAACATCGCGCTGGCGATGATCAGGGCAACGGTGCGGAAGCCTGGGGCGGAAGTCATCCGGGGACGCGCGGCGAGGAGGCGCATAGTTTGCGCCTGCAAGCTTCAAACGTCGAGATGGCGCTCGCTGCGGAAGGCGCGCTCGACGCCCGTCAGGGGATCGATGAAGCGCAATTCCCGGGCAAGAAGACGTAGCGGATCGACGAAATCCTCAGCCTCCTCGCGCAGTTCCGGATAGAGGGGATCGCCCAGGATCGGCGCGCCGAGTGCGGCCATGTGCACGCGCAACTGGTGCTTGCGACCCGTGATGGGTTCCAGGCGATAAAGCCAATGCCGCTCACCCCGCTCGATCACGTCGATGCGCGTGCGCGCATTCGGCACGCCTTCCACTTCCTGCATGCGGAAGAACGGCTCGCTGCGTTCGAGGCGGCTTTCGTAGACGAAGGGGAACGCGCGATCCGGCATCGGCGCCGCCAACGCCTCGTAGGTTTTTGCTATCTCGCGTTCGCGGAACAGGCGCGTATAAGCGTCGCGGCTCGAGCGCCGTGCAGAGAACACCACGAGGCCCGCGGTCAGGCGGTCAAGCCGATGGAGCGCGACGAGATGGGGATTGCCCAGCCGGCGAATGAGGCGCACCGAGAGCGTCTCCTCCACGTAACGCCCCGCAGGCATCACGGGGAGGAAGTGCGGCTTGTCCACCACGACGAGGTCATCGTCCGCGTGGACGATAGTTTCCTCGAAGGGGATGCGCGACTCGTCCGGCACCTCGCGGCAATAGGTGACGATGGCCCCCGGCCGATACGGTGCCAGCCGGTGCACCTGCACCCCATCCGCCGCGACCACGCCCCGCTCCATCCGCTCGATCCATACCTCCCGGCCGACCGCCGGGAAACGCTCGCAGAGGAAGTCCAGGACAGATGCCCAGCCACCCGGGGGCAGGACGACGCGGCTACTGGGCAGGTGCGGTTGCATGGCCGCATTGTAGGAGGCGGCGCAACATCCTGCGTGCCTCCATGGGGGGCATGTGCGATTACGGGAGGGGCGCGGCGTCCGTTTGGAGAGGTGAGCGAATCGCCGCTGAAGCGGCTCCCACAGGAGGGCCACAGGGGGCGGGTGGGTATACGTTTGGTCGGGTGTTTCCGGGTCTTGTGCGGCATATACTCCAGCCATCGTCCCCACCTTCGCCCCGGAGCTTCCCCCGTGATCGGCCGGTTCTTCAGGAAGTGGTTCGGTGGCCGGAAGGCCGCCCCCGACATCGCGCAGGAACGCCCGCATCCGGTACCGCCGGCGCCGTTCGCCGTGGTCACCGACGAGGCGCCGCCGCCCGGTGCGTTGCCGCCGGACGAGATCGAAGACCGCTTCTACCGTCTCGTCTTCGGCATCGGTTCTTCCCGTGACCCGGGCCTGTCGCCCGCCGAACAAACCGTCCTGCGCCGCGTACGCGATACCTTCGGTGGTGAGCGCTTCGATGTCGGCACCCTGCCCCGCCTTCCGGCCGTCGTGCCGCAGCTGATGCGCTCGCTGCGCAACGACGATACCGACAGCCGCACCCTGGCCGAACAGATCGCTCGCGACACCGTGCTGGTGGGCGAGATCGTCCGTGTCGCCAACAGCGCCTATTTCCGCACCGCACGCCCCGTCACGGGGTTACCCCAGGCCATCACCCTGCTCGGCCAGGATGGCTTGCGCCGAGTCGTGATGCAGATGGTGATGCGACCGATCCTGCGGACCGACGAAAGCGTGGGCAGCCAGCAGGCCGGCGAGCGTTTGTGGGAACACGCGGAGCGTTGCGCCCGTGCCTGCATCTTCCTCGGCCGGGGCGTTTGCGATCCCTTTGAAGCCTTCCTCGCCGGGCTGGTGAGCCAGACCGGGGCACAGGCGATCCTGCGCGAGGTGGAGCGGTTGCCCGATGGCACGGCCTTGACCTTCAGCCGTCCATTCGTCGCGGCGTTGGGGCAACAGATCGAGCGGCTTTCGTTGCACGCCGCGCGGCATTGGGAGTTCCCGTCGCGCGTGGTGCAGGCGTTGGCCGAGCGGGCCGATCCGACCGATGCAGGCGCGCGCACGCCACTGGGCCGCGCATTGCTGGCGTCCAGCCGCGTGGCGATGCTGGATGTGCTTGCCGAGCGCGGCGCGGCGGATGCCGATGCGGTGCTGATGGCCACACCGGCCCAGGGATTCAGTCAGGAGCGGCTGGTGGCTGCGCGCGATGACTTGCGCACAGCGGCACCTGCGGAAGCCTGAGGCTACTCGGCCCCACTCGTCAGCGATGGACGCCCGTGGCGAGCACGTCCGTCCACAACTGATCCGCCAGCTGGTTCGACGCCCCGTCGATCAGCTTCGGCACCAGCAGATCCAGGCGCGGCGTCGACGGATCGACCGGCAACGACTGCTCGATGCGATAGCCCTTCGACGACACCAGTCCGCGCGCCACGATGCGGCAGCTCACCACCAGTTCCATGTTCGCGAACGGCGCCTCGCCATCCTTCGTCACCACCGCCGCCGTAGCCGCCTGCAGGCCGCGACAGTTGATGATCAGGTCGGTGATGTACTTCGGCTGCAACGCGCTGCGCAGCCGCGCCTGCACGACCGAAGCGATGTCCGGCGACACCTGCACCTTCGCCGTGGATTCCAGCCCCGTCACCGTCACGACCGCTTCGCCGCGATTGTCGACCGTCAGCCACGGCGATGCCGGGCTGGCCGAGACCATCCGGTTCATGTCGCTCTCGATCATCGTCTTGCCGCCACAGCCGGACAGCACCATGGCCGCCGCAACGGCCCATACCTTCTTGATCACCCTGAATTCCCCGAGACCCCTAGGACAACCTCCCAATGTACCGGCCGGGAGGCTGACCGACAATCGTCACGAATGTGAAGACGCTCACAGTTCGGCTCGGAACGCGCCGCGCGACCGGTTATCATGGCGTTTTAACCCTTGGCAGGGATAGGTAGATCGATGTTTTCGGGGCGACAGGCACCAGCCGCCGGCACGGACGCTCTGGCACGATTGAGCTGGCAGGATTTCGAGCACCTGCTGGCGGAGCACTACCGCGACCAGGGCTGGAAGGTGGAATACCACGCCCCGCCGACGTCCCTGAAAAGCCTGGGTAGCAGCCTCGACCTGCGCCTGCGCCGTGGCAACGAAACGGTGATCGTCCAGTGCAAACACTGGGACGCGGTCCAGGTGGAGTTGCAGGAAGTCAACGAACTGCTCAGCACCATGCTCAACGAAGCGGCGACGCGCGGCGTGCTCGTCACGCGTGGACGTTTCAGCCCCGAAGCGCGTGCGGTGCCACGACGCCAGCCACGCCTGCAGCTTGTCGACGCCGACGTGCTGCGCGTGATGCTGAAGCTTCCCGACCACCTGGACACCTCGATTCCAGGCGTCGCCCTGCCCTCCGTGGCGGCTGCGCGCAAGTCCACGGCGAAACGCGCCAGTTCGCACGGCTCGTCGTCGCGCCTGCTGCCTATCCTTCTGATCGTCGGCATCGCATTGCTGATCGGCCTGTTCGTGTGGCGCGCCATGTCGCCGCGTCACCAGGGCACCGTCACGCCGCCGTCGGAAGACAGCACGAGCGCGACACAACCTGCGACACCTGCCGCAACGACACCAACCGCGCTGCCACCGCCCGCCGCGCCTGTCGTGGCGGCACCCACCTCGCTGCCACCGCCCGCAAGCGCTCCGGTGGAGGCACCCGTCTCACGCGAACTCGCCGAACGCGCGCGATTGCGCGACAGCGGTTCGTCGTCGCGCGATGCGCACCACCAGGCGGACGACGCCATGAAAGTGATGGAACGCAACACGCGTGAGGTCGGCTCCGCGGAGTGAGGGCGCAAGCGACGCCTCGTTTTTTCACGCCGGGACCATCCCTGCGCGCATAGGCTGCTGGGCGACCCTGTCGCCTGGAAAGCCTCCCCATGACCGAGACGCTCGCGCCTGATCTGCTGCGCCGCATGCATGCCTACTGGCGTGCCGCCAATTACCTCTCCGTCGGGCAGATCTACCTGCGCGACAACCCGATGCTCAGCGAGCCGCTGCGCAAGGAGCACATCAAGCACCGCCTGCTCGGCCATTGGGGCACCACCACGGGCCTCAATTTCATCTATACGCACCTGAACCGCGCGATCGTCGAGCGCGATCTCGACATGATCTACGTGATTGGCCCCGGCCATGGCGGCCCTGGCCTCGTCGCGCATACGTACCTCGAAGGTTCCTACACCGAGATCTATCCGCGCATCGACCGCAGCGTGGCGGGCATGCGCGAGCTGTTCCGCCAGTTCTCGTGGCCGTACGGCATACCGAGCCACGTGGCGCCGGAAACGCCGGGCTCCATCCATGAAGGTGGCGAACTGGGTTACTCGCTATCGCATGCCTACGGCGCCGCGTTCGACAACCCCAACCTCATCGTCGCCTGCGTCATCGGCGACGGCGAAGCGGAAACCGGTGCGCTGGCGACGAGCTGGCACTCGAACAAGTTCCTCAATCCCGAGCGCGACGGCGCGGTGTTGCCGATCCTGCACCTCAACGGTTTCAAGATCGCCAATCCCACGGTACTCGCACGCATCGAGCCGAGCGAACTGCTCGACCTGATGCGTGGCTATGGCTACGAACCGCACTTCGTCGAAGGCCACGAGTTCGAACCGATGCACCAGGCCTTCGCGACGGCGCTCGACACCTGCCTCGACGAGATCCACCGCATCCAGGAAGCGGCGCGCAAAGGCAGCGCGGAAGATGCCAAACGTCCGCGCTGGCCGATGATCGTCCTGCGCAGCCCCAAGGGCTGGACCGGCCCGAAGGAAGTCGACGGCAAGCCCGTGGAAGGCACGTGGCGCGCGCATCAGGTACCCATCGCCAAGTTCGAGAACGATGAGCACGTCGCCATCCTCGAGAACTGGATGAAGAGCTATAAGGCGGAAGAACTGTTCGACGAACGCGGCCGTTTCCGCGAGGAATTTGCCTCCCTGGCACCGACGGGCCGTCGGCGCATGGGCATGAATCCGCATGCCAACGGTGGCCAGTTGCTGAAACCATTGCACATGCCGCACTTCCGCGAGTTCGCCGAGGACGTGAAAGCGCCCGGCGATCACAAAGCGGAAGCGACGCGCGTGCTTGGCCGCTTCCTGCGCGAAGTGATGCGCCAGAACATGGAAACCTTCCGCCTGTTCGGTCCGGACGAGACGGCGTCGAATCGTCTCGAAGCCGTCTACGAAGCCAGTGGCAAGACCTGGCTCGCCGAGACCGAATCGGTCGATGAGGATCTGTCGCCCGCCGGGCGCGTGATGGAAGTGCTCAGCGAGCACCAGTGCCAGGGCTGGCTGGAGGGCTACCTGCTCACCGGGCGGCATGGCTTCTTCTCCTGCTACGAAGCCTTCATCCACATCATCGATTCCATGTTCAACCAGCACGCGAAGTGGCTGAAGGTGACGCGCAAGATGTCGTGGCGCCCGCCCATCGCCTCGCTCAATTACCTGCTGAGTTCGCACGTGTGGCATCAGGACCACAACGGTTTCTCGCACCAGGATCCGGGCTTCATCGACCACGTCGCCAACAAGAAGTCCGAGATCGTGCGGATCTATCTCCCGCCCGATGCGAATTGCCTGCTCTCTGTCGCGGACCATTGCCTGCGCAGCCGCCACTACGTCAACGTGATCGTCGCCGGCAAGCAGCCGGACTGGCAGTGGCTGGACATGGAAAGCGCGGTGCGCCATTGCACGGCCGGTGCGGGCATCTGGGAATGGGCGGGTCGTGGTGGCGACGATCCGGACGTGGTCATGGCATGCGCAGGCGACGCGCCGACAGTCGAAGTGCTCGCCGCCGTGATGCTGTTGCGCGAGTACGTGCCGGACATTCGCATTCGCGTCGTCAACGTGGTCGACCTGATGTCGCTGGAAACGCCGGACGAACATCCGCACGGCATGGACGACGACAAGTTCGACGACCTGTTCACCAAGGACAAGCCTGTGATCTTCGCCTTCCACGGTTATCCCGGCATCGTGCACAAGCTGACTTATCGCCGGCACAACCACGACAATTTCCATGTGCGTGGCTACAAGGAAGAAGGCACGACCACGACGGCTTTGGACATGATGGTGCTCAACAACATGGACCGCTTCCAGCTCGCCCTCGACGCGATCAACCGCATTCCTCGTTTGGCGGGAGAGCGCGAGAAGGCCTCGCAGCGTTACTGGGCCGACATCGAGCGCCACAAGCTCTACGTCAGCGAGCACGGCCAGGACCTGCCCGACGTGCGCGATTGGCGGTGGAAGGCTGAAACGGCATGAAGGGCGCCGGCCATGTGCTTGCCCTCAATACGGGATCGTCGTCGCTGAAGTACGGTTTGTACCGTGTCGATGGCGATACCTGCGAGGCCCTGCTGGCCGAACAGACCGACGCCCCGGGCGGCGACGCCGACCCGGTGGCAGCGATCGTCGATATGTTGAAGGCGCGCTCGCTACCGATGCCTGACGCGGTAGGACATCGCGTCGTACACGGCGGACCGAACATCCGCCACCACGCGCTGATCAACGATGCGCTGATGACGCATCTCGAGGAAGCCAAAGCCTTCGCGCCATTGCACGTGCCCGCCGCCGTAGAGATGGTGAAACGGGCGCGCAAGGCCTTTCCTCGCGCGCCACAGGTCGCCTGTTTCGACACCTCGTTCCACGCCACGATGCCCGCGGTGGCGAAGG
>DATNJP010000323.1:0-3127 GCA_035603855.1 Luteibacter sp.
AAGTCCTCCTCGCGAACGATATCTTCGATGCTCATCTGCGCTCACCCCCTTACGACGTCGCCAGTGTAGCGGCGCCAGGCCCTAAAGCTTGAGTGCCGACCGGCCTGGTGGCTGCCAGGGCGCGGGCGTACAAAGCCATGACCTCCTCCGGTTCGTTGTAGTCGATGCGGAGGCCGCGACGCAGTTCGCGGCGCATGAGACGGATCATCGTCGTGATCACGTCGTCGCCGTAGTCGGAGGGCGGACGGCCACTCACTTCGGCCAGGCGACCGCGAACCGGCTCGGCGTCGCTGACCACGGGACAGATGCGATAGCGGTATTCGCCGCCGATGCGGTCCGGCGGGAGGTCCATGTAGCGATCGCCACGCTGGCGAAACGCACTCAGCGAGAGTCGGTACGCGTTATGGCCGAAGATGGGGAGGTCGTCGGGCACGGGGCCGGCTTCGTCCAGCACCTGCAGGCCCGTGGCAAGCGGCATCAGCTCGTCCATGCGATAGACATCGGCGACCTTCGAATTGCCCACGCGGACGAGGTTGGCGAGCAACTCACCGAGCGAGGCATGGCCGATGACCGCGGCACGCTTGGGCAGGCCACCCCATGCGCCATCGGCACCGTTGAGCAGCGCCTCGATCATGGAGGCGTTTTCGTAGCCGGCGCCGGCATGGATATGCATCAGGAGCTTCATGGACGGCGGCAGGATCGCCCGCGCGGCCGCCACGTAAGCGCCCACCTGAAAAGGCATATAGGTGCCGCGATCGTCCTCCATCGTGACGCCTTCGATCGGCAAAGCCGCCAGCAACTCCATGATCTCGAAGGTGGCGTCATCGGCCTCGGCGAACGCATCGCAGCCGTCGACGATGTTGATGAAGATGCGCGGCGCGCCACCGCCCTCGCCCTTGATGTTCTCCATCAGCCACTTCACGCTGGCTGGCAGGCTGCGCTTGAGCGTGGGGATGTCGTACATCCCTTCCATCCCCAGCGCACTGAGGTAGATCTCGCTCACCGTGTTGGGCACGGCGTAATCGCGCAGCTTCAGCTGTGAAGGGTCGGGCGTATACGTGCCATCGGGCGAGGCGGTGCCCATCGCGGTGAAGGCGAAGCAGCCGGTCATGTCCGCGCCGGTATCGCGCAGGTGGATCATGAAGTCGTCGTCCACCTCCAGCTCATCGGGCATCGCATAGTCCAGCGTGCCCAGCGAGATATGGCGAAAGCCGAACTCGCGCAGCTTCGGGAGGATGGCGATCTTCTCGTCCAGGGTCTGGCCCACCCGCGATCCGACGGGATTCTCGCGCAGGGACAGGTCGATCATGAAAGGTTCCATCCCGGCAAGGCGCGCGGCCTTGCTGCGGGCGTCACTCAAGGCGGCGCGGGCGCGCTCGCGTGCTTCCAGCGTCATCGTCTTCCCCCGTGAGCGGCCGCGGCGCGCGGACAGAGTGGCTTTCGGCGGCTATGCCGCGATCTTGAGGGTCAACCTAATTTCCTGGGCCACGTTGGGGCTTGCATACCCCAACCAGGACAACGCGATGCCCCGTTTCCACCCCCTGCGCGGCTTGACCCTCGCAAGCGTTGTCGCCCTCGCCGCCTGCGCCAGCGACACCGTCCGCCTGGCCGCCGCCCCTATCCATCCGTACTCGTTCGACGGCCATTGGGTCGTCGACGCATCCCGCAGCGAGGATCCCGACGCACCGTCCGCAGCGGGCGGCCGGGGCGGGCGTGGTGGCGGTGGAGGCATGGGTGGTGGCCACGGTCACGGCGGGGGCATGGGCGGCATGGGTGGCGGTGGGGGCATGGGTGGCGGCATGGGCGGAGGCCGACATGGTGGTGGCGGTGCGAGTGGCGGTGGCGCGGGCGGCAGCAACGGCAACGGCGACACCGGTGGCAGCGACAACGGCAACATGATGCGCCGCGCGCTGCTGCTGCCCAGCACGCTGGACATCGCCATGCAGCCCGGCAACCTCCTCATCACGCCCGACGGCCACCCACGGAACGTCCCGATGGTGACGGGCAAGGACGGTGCCGATACGACACGCGCCGGCTGGGACGGCGACGACCTGGTGGTGGTCATTCACATCGACGACAAGCGCGGCGACATCGTGCAGCACTTCGAGGTGGCGCCCGATCATTCCCGCCTGGTGGTCACGACCGAGTTCAAGCGGAAGACGAAGACCGTGTCGGTGGTGAGGGAGTTCACGCCCGGCGCACCCGGCGCGGTCGCGAAGCCCGCGGCCTGAGCGCAAAAAAAGAGGCGCCCCGTTAAGGGCGCCTCTTAGAAATAATGGTCGGGGTGGCGAGATTCGAACTCGCGACCACTACACCCCCAGCGTAGTGCGCTACCAGGCTGCGCTACACCCCGACGAGCTAACGATTGTAACAGCAACGCCGCGACCAGCGGAAGGCGGGTCAGCGACGAAGGAGGGTCAGTACTTCTTCGAGCTCCAGGCGGACCTGGCGAACGATCTGGTGCGACATGCTGGCTTCCATGCGCGCTTGCGGGCCTTCCAGACGGGCGCGGGCGCCCGTGATGGTGAAGCCTTCGTCGTACAGCAACGAACGGATCTGGCGGATCATGAGCACGTCGTGGCGCTGGTAGTAGCGGCGATTGCCGCGGCGCTTGACGGGCTTGAGGGCCGGAAACTCCTGCTCCCAGTAGCGAAGCACATGCGGCTTCACCCCGCAAAGCTCGCTGACCTCACCGATGGTGAAGTAGCGCTTTGCCGGGATCGCCGGAAGTTCGGTGTTATTCCCTGGATCCAGCATAGCCCTCGACTCTTACCTTGAGTTTCTGGCCGGGACGGAAGGTGACCACCCGCCGGGCAGAGATGGGAATTTCCTCACCGGTCTTGGGGTTTCGACCGGGCCGCTGATTCTTTTGGCGCAGGTCGAAATTACCGAAGCCCGACAGCTTCACCTGCTCACCCCTTTCCAGGGCTTCTCGCACGACTTCGAAATACGCGTCAACGAATTCCTTGGCCTCACGCTTGTTGAGACCCACGTCGAGGAAAAGCCGCTCGGCCATTTCCGCCTTGGTCAGCGCCATCTTATCCTCGCAGTCTTGCCTTGCATGTCTTCTCCAATGCCCCCACCGCATCTGCCACGCGAGCGTCGGCATCGTCGTCGGTAAGGGTGC
>DATNJP010000324.1:0-2777 GCA_035603855.1 Luteibacter sp.
GTTCAGGGTCCTGAATTGATGCGGCGCATGGCCGAGCACGCCGAGCGCTTCGAAACCGAGATGGTTTTCGACCATATCCATAGCGTGGACCTGAACAACCGCCCGTTCCGCCTGAAGGGCGACAGCGGCGAGTACACGACCGACGCCCTGATCATCACCACCGGCGCCACCGCCAAGTACCTGGGCATCGCCTCGGAAGAGAAGTTCAAGGGCCGCGGCGTCTCCGCCTGCGCCACCTGCGACGGCTTCTTCTTCCGCGACCAGGACGTGGTCGTGGTCGGCGGCGGCAACACGGCCGTGGAAGAGGCCCTGTACCTGGCCAACATCGCCCGCAAGGTCTACCTGGTCCACCGCCGCGACAAGTTCCGCGCCGAAAAGATCATGCAGGACAAGGTGTTCGAGAAAGTGGCCGCCGGCAAGATCGAGCTGCTCTGGAACCATCAGGTGGACGAGATCCTGGGCGACGACTCCGGCGTGAACGGCGTCCGCGTCAAGGACGTGAACACCGGCGCCAAGCGTGACCTCGACGCCCAGGGCTTCTTCGTGGCGATCGGCCACACCCCGGCCACGGGCATCTTCGAAGGCCAGCTCGAGATGAAGGACGGCTACATCCAGATCCAGTCCGGCCTGCATGGCGGCGCCACCGCCACCTCGGTGCCGGGCGTGTTCGCCGCCGGCGACGTGGCCGACCACGTCTACCGCCAGGCCATCACCTCGGCGGGCTTCGGCTGCATGGCCGCGCTGGACGCCGAGCGCTGGCTCGACCAGCAGAACCTGCTGGCCTGAACGGCTGTGCCCCGCGCCTGACCGCGCGGGGCCATCCGCCGCATGTACGAGATCCGCTTCCTCGACGGCCTCGGCGGCATCGCACCCGCCGATTGGGACGCGCTCGTCCCCGACGGCAACCCCTTTGTCTCGTACGCCTTCCTCCATGGGATGGAAGCGCGCGGTTGCCTGCGTGAGGACTACGGCTGGCGGCCTTACCACCTCGGCATCTTCGAGCAGAGCCGCCTCGTCGCGGCCGCTCCCACCTACCTGAAGGGCAACTCGCACGGTGAGTTCGTCTTCGACTGGAGCTGGGCCTCCGCCTGGGAGCGCGCCGGCGGCGATTACTATCCGAAACTGCTGGTCGCCTCGCCCTACTCGCCCGTGCCCGGCCCCCGGCTGCTGGTGCGCGACGGACTGGACGCCGAGGTGCTGCGCAACCAGCTGACGGCCGCCTTGGTCGAGGAAGCCGACCGCCTGGGCCTGTCGTCCATCCACGCCAACTTCCTGGCCGAAGCCGACCTCGACGCCTTCGACGACCGCTGGCTGGCCCGCGCCGACTACCAGTTCCACTGGCACAATCGCGGCTACACCGACTTCGACGCCTTCCTGGCGTCACTTACCTCGAAGAAGCGGAAGAACATCCGGCAGGAGCGTTCGCACGCGCACGCCTCCGGCCTGACGCTGGAGATGCGTGGTGGCGACGAGTTCACCGACGCGGAATGGCGGCAGATCCACGCGCTCTACGAACTCACCTTCGACATGAAGGGCAATCACGCGGCACTCACCGCGCGGTTTTTCCAATACCTCGGCCGCACGCTGGGCTCGAATGTGCAGGTGGCGCTTGCGCGTGACACGCACGACATCGTCGCCATGGCGCTGTTCCTGCGCGGCGGCGATGCGCTTTACGGCCGTTATTGGGGCGCCAGCGT
The DNA here is from genome assembly GCA_035603855.1 of Luteibacter sp. GTDB lineage: Bacteria > Pseudomonadota > Gammaproteobacteria > Xanthomonadales > Rhodanobacteraceae > Luteibacter. The sequence continues at coordinate 1,698 of DATNJP010000324.1, forward strand.
CGAGGTTTCCGGTCTGCATTTCGAACTCTGCTATTACCGCGGCATCGACTACGCCATCCGTCACGGCATCGAGCGTTTCGAGCCCGGCGCGCAGGGCGAACACAAGCTTGCGCGCGGTTTCCTGCCGACACTCACGCATTCGCGTCATTACATCGCGCATGAAGGCTTCCGCCGTGCGGTGGCCGACGCGCTCCAGCACGAGGCCGCCCATCGCGAAGCGTATCGCGAGGAACTGATGGCGCACTCGCCATACTCCCGCTCATGATCCAGCTGCCGCAGCTGCACCGCACGCGCATCGGCCTGTTTCCCGACCCGGAAACCGCCATGGCCGATCCGAACGGCCTGCTGGCATGGGGCGGCGACCTCTCCGCCGACCGCCTGCTGGCGGCGTATAGCCAGGGCATCTTCCCCTGGTTCAACGCGGACGAACCGATCCTCTGGTGGTCACCCGATCCGCGCTGCGTGTTTCCTACCGACGGCGTGCATATCTCGCGCAGCTTGAGGAAGCAGCTGCGTCAGTCGAAGTGGCGCGTGACCGCGGATACATCGTTCAGCCGGGTGATGCGTGCCTGTGCGGCGCCGCGTAATGGGCAGCCGGGTACGTGGATCGGCGACGATATGATCGCGGCTTACGAAGAGCTTCATCGGCGCGGGCATGCGCATAGCGTGGAGGTGTGGGAACGCGGGGCGCTGGTGGGCGGCATCTATGGTGTCGCCATTGGCCGGTTGTTTTGCGGCGAATCCATGTTCAGTGCGCGCACGGGTGGGTCGAAGATCGCCTTGGCGGCGTTGTGCCAGTTGCTGCATGGCTGGGGGTTTCCGTTGCTCGATGCGCAGGTGACGAACGATCATTTGCTGAGCATGGGTGCGATCGAGATTCCGCGCGCGGAGTTTGTGGCACAGGCGCGCCTTCTTTCGTCGCTCCCGGGCATTCCCGGCCACTGGGTCAAGTACCCGGTCGCCCTACCCTGACCCATCGCCGCCGAAGCGGCTCCCACAGGAGGAGCGCGCTGCGCGCGACATGCCTTATGTAAGAGCCAGCAAGGCCTCATGTGGGAGTCAGCAACCCTTCTGAGAGAG
>DATNJP010000325.1:0-10890 GCA_035603855.1 Luteibacter sp.
CGCGGGCACCGGGCCAGGGTCGCCCGGGCCTTGTCGTCGCCATGCTCTCCTTCGTGCTCGCCGCCGGGTCCCTGGCGCTCGTGCCCACGCTCGGTATCGTGGCCGCCCTCTGCCTTGCCTTCGTCTGCCTGCTCGGAGGCGTGGGGATCGGTACGCGCATGCAACTGGAGCGTGCGCGAGGCATGCATCCGGACACGGCGATCGACGGGGTCGCCGCGGTATTGCGCGTCTTGCTGGTCTTCGCCCTGGTCACGCCCTTCTGGTCGCTGTTCGACCAGAAAGCCTCGACGTGGGTGCTGCAGGCCAACGCGATGACCATGCCTGGGTGGCTGCATCCCGCCCAGATGCAGGCTATCAATCCCGCCCTGGTGCTGTTGCTGATTCCTTTCAACAACCTCGTGCTGTACCCCTTGTTGCGCCGCGCCGGCGTGGAGCCCACCGCGTTACGCCGGATGACGTCGGGCATCGTCTTTTCGGCTATCGCGTGGGTGATCGTTGGCGTGATCCAGCTCGCGATCGATGGTGGCGAGCCCGTATCCATCGCCTGGCAGATCCTTCCCTACGCGTTCCTGACGATGGGCGAGGTGCTGGTATCCGCGACGGGCCTCGAGTTCGCCTACAGCCAGGCGCCACCGTCCATGAAGGGCACGCTGATGAGCTTCTGGACGCTCAGTGTCACCGTCGGAAACCTCTGGGTGCTGCTGGCGAATGCGGGTGTGCGCAACGAGACGGTGCTGGCGCGGATCGCCGATACCGGCATGGGGACGGCGGCGTTCCAGATGTTCTTCTTCGCGGCATTCGCAGCCGTCGCCGCCCTGGCCTTCGGCCTCTATGCGCGGCGCTACCGTGAAGTGGATTATTACCGGCACGCGTGACGTTTCCTCCACGGGGCGGCGCGGACCATTCACGCCTTCTGCCTGGAGAAACCCTCATGGCTTCGCCGAAACACGCTTCGCCCATGCCCGCGTCACCGATCAGCGAATGGCCCGGCAAGGTCGTCCTCGTGACGGGTGGTGCGCAAGGTATCGGCAAGGGCATCGCCCAGGCCATCCTCGAGGCAGGCGGCAGCGTGCTGATAGGCGATGTCGATGCGGAGGCCGGCAAGGCCTGCATCGACGCATGGGACGCCGGTGATCGCGCCGCCTTCGTGGTGCTCGATGTGTCGAAGGAAGCCAGCGTGAAGCGCTTCGTCGATACCGCCTTGCGCCGGTTTGGCCGCATCGATGGACTGGTCAACAACGCCGGGATCGCCGATGCGCATACCGGGCCGGTCGAACAGCTCGCATGGAGCGAATGGAAGCGCCGCATCGACACCAACCTTGGCGGTGTGTTCCTGTGCAGCAAGCATGCGCTTCCCGCATTGAAGAAGAGCAATGGCGCGATCGTGAACATCGCTTCGTCGCGCGCGCACCAGTCCGAGCCCGACACCGAAGCCTATGCGGCGAGCAAGGGCGGCATCGTGGCCCTGACCCACGCACTGGCGATCAGTGCCGGGCCGGTGCGGGTGAATGCGATCAACCCTGGCTGGATCGTGGTGGATGACTGGAAGAAGCCGTCGGCACGCCGCAAGCCGAAGCTGTCGGCAGCCGACCATGCGCAGCATCCGGTGGGCCGTGCCGGCGTGCCGCCGGATATCGGTGCGCTGGCGGTGTTCCTGCTGTCGTCGCAGGCGGGGTTCATCACCGGTGAGAACTTCACGGTGGATGGTGGTGTTGCTCGTAGGATGCATTATGTCTGAGGGGTATCGCCGCTGAAGCGGCTCCCACACGAGCCTGAGTTTCGCCGTGCAGCTCTATGTGGGAGCCGCTTCAGCGGCGATGCCCCCGCCACGGCGTCCCAAAGGAATGCTAGTCCTCGCCCCCGCCACGAATCGCCCCGCGGCCTCGTCGTAGTCCCACTGCTCGACCACGCACGTGCCACGATCGATCGCCAGATCGCGCCAGATGGCGTGGAACGAATTGCTGATTCCCTCGCGAATGCGCCGTGACACAGCGGTCCCTGCCTGCACCGACCATAGCTCGCTCGCCAGCTTCCGCGTGTCCGTGTTGAGCGGGCGCACATAAGGGAGGTGGATGTGCCCGCCCAACACCAGGTCCGCGCCGGCGGCGGCCCATGCGGCGATGGCACGTTCGTGGTTGATGAGGAGGTTGGCCACGTCCTTCGTGCGGATCACGTGCACGGGCTGGTGGGTGACGACGATGCGCAACTGCTCGTCGCGTGCTTCGCGCAACCGCCGGCAGACGCGCTCGATCTGTGCGTCCGAGACTTCGCCATTCTTGTGCCGCGCCGGACGGACCGTATTCACGCCGATCGCGAGTACATCGGCATTGGCGTACTCCGGTTCCAGATCGTCGCCGAAGGCGCGGCGATAGCCGCCAAAAGGAGCGAACACGCGCGCGAAGACATTGAGCAAGGGCACGTCGTGGTTGCCGGGAATGACGAGCGCGGGTCGTTCGCACGCATCGACGAAGCGGCGGGCCGCCGCGAATTGACCGCGCCGTGCACGCTGGGTCACGTCACCGGAAAGGATCACGGGGCCGGGCGGAAGCGCACGCATCGCCTCATGGAGTGCTTCGACCACCTCGGGGCGCTCGGTACCGAAGTGGGGATCGGATATCTGGATGACCAGGCTCATCCGGGGTCCTCTCCGGGCTCGCGTCCGCCGTCGGTCAGCAAGACGAGTGGGCGCGGCGCCGTGCGAAATACGATCGGCGGGTCGAGCCACACGATCTCGCCATCCACGGCCACCTTGATCGCATGGCGGTGACGTTTTGGCGTCACGGTGATCTGGCGAAAGGCGAAGCTCACGGCGTGCTCGGCATCGCCCAGCCGGCCGAGCGCTCCGCGCAGGATCAGGCCCAGCATGGTGAGCTTGCCGATCGGCTTCAGCATCAGGCCCGCGAGGGTTCCGTCGTTGCGCAAGACGTCCGCGGCCTCGGGCAGGCCGATCTTTTCCAGCTGCAGCGCGTTGTTGCCCACGAACAGGGTCGGCGTGCGTAGCGGACGGGTCCTTTCGCCGTCACTGATATCGATTCGCAAGGGGCGGTATTCGCGCATCAACGTCGCCAGGCCCGACCAGAGCGCGACAATGCGATGCCGGCCGAAGCGTTGCTTCCAAGTTTCCCGATCCTCGAGCACCTGCGGATATAAGCCAAGGCTGGCATTGACCAGGAAAACGCGGTCGTTGACGAGGCCGATCTGCGCATTCGCCGGCGACGCGCGCAACAGCGCCTCGGTGGCGCCCCGGGTATCGGTGGGAATGCCGTGCGTGCGACCCACGAAATTGAACGTGCCCTGCGGAAGCACGCCCATGGGCAACGACTCGTTCCACGCCGTGCCGGCGACGCAGTTGATCGTGCCATCGCCCCCGGCGGCCACCAGGGCGCCGCCGGTGTTCTTCGCGTAGGCCGCCGCGTCGCGCACGACGTCCTTGATATCGTGCTCGCCATCGATGAGGAAGAAGCGGTGCGGCCGTCCGGCCGTGTCCAGGATCGATGCGATCTCATCGCGGGCGAGCACGGCATCCTGCTTGCCGGATCCCATGTTCATGACGATGGCTAAGGAAAGTTCGTTGGGCATGCCCACAAACAACCATCGCGACCGTCACGATCGCATGAAATCACGTTGCCGCCTTGCGCCCTTCACGAAGTCGCAGGTATTCGGCGCTGCCCACGCAGAGCGTCACCCAGGCCATGCCGGTCGCATACCCGGCCATCACGTCGCTGAAGTAGTGCACCTGCAGCAGGATGCGACTGATGCCGACGATGCTGATCATCGCCACCGCGGCGATCACGATGGTGCGGTGCCATCGAGGCGGGCAGAGCACGAGCAGCACGTAGGCCAGCATGCCGTAGAACACCATCGACCCGGAGGCATGCCCACTGGGAAAGCTGTAGCTGTGTTCCACGATGAAGCCATGGTCGTGCAAGGGCCGCTCGCGCTGGAACCATGCCTTGAGCGCGCTGTTGATCAACGCGGTTCCAACCAGTGTCGTGATCCACATGGCGGCGAGACGGAAGTGGCGTCGCCACAGGAGGATCACGAACACGACGAGCGTCGCGATGCCCACGACAAGAGGGTCGCCCGCATGCGTGACCATCGCGACGCTCCGCAGCAGCGGCAAGGGCAGGTTGCTGCGCAGGTCACGCGCGAGATTGGCGTCGAACACGGTCAGGCCAGCGGCATCGCGCACTTCGACGGCGATGACCGTCGCGACCAGCAGCATGGCGACGACGACCGCGGCGACGGTGGTGGGTCGCAGGAGCATGCGCGCTCCGGGATCGACACCTTCGCGCCGGCGCACCGCGCGCCGCCAGGCCACGTCGGCCCCGCCCAGCGCGAATATGAGCAGGACGGCCCAGAGCGAGAGGGCATGGCGGCTGATCCACTCCGCATCCATTCCGTTTGTTCCTCGTCTCGTGTCAGGATCGGCCATCTTGCCACGCCGCGTCTCCGCGGCCCGAGAAGGGGATCCATCCGATGAAAGCAACATCCGTCCGCGCGGCCCTTGCGCTCGCGCTCCTTGCCACAGGCAGTTTTGCCGCCCATGCCGACGACGCGCCGCTGGCGCACCGGATCGTGCGCGTCACGCTCGATGGCGCCGGTGGGAAGGGCAGTGCGGGACGCCTGATCGTCTTCGCGACCCCGGCATCGGCGGCCAAGGACGGCAAGCCGGAGGAGGTCGATACCAATCCCTTGCAGCCCAAGGCCGTCTCGGTGGCGGCCCGTGATGTCGCCTGGATCGCGCCGGGTCAGTCGGTCGACCTGGACACCGATGGCGAAGCGTTCCCCGCCGGCTTCTCGACCCTGCCCCCGGGGGACTATTTCTTCCAGGCCGTGCTCGATGTGGGCCACGACTACAACTACAACGGCCGGCATGGTGGCGACCTCATCAGCGAGGTGACGCCGGTGAAGCTCACCCCGGGTGGCAGCCTGCCGGTACTGAAGCTGAGCAGCGCGGTGCCCGCCCGGGACCCCTGGGTACTGCCGCCGAATGTCCCGCAGGCGGTTCGCGACGCGTTGCCGGAAGCGCGCAAGCACGCACATGCCGAAATCCTGCAGAGCCCCTCGCTCACGGCGTTCGCGGGCCGTCCGCTCTCGATCCGCGCCTGGGTGGTGACGCCGCCGGGCTACGACGCGAACGGCAGCACGCGCTATCCCACGGTGTATCTCACGCACGGCTTCTCGGGCGGCTTCGACCGCTACGCGGGCACCATCGCCAACGTGTGGTCCGCGATGGTGAAGAAAGAGATGCCTCCGATGATCTGGGTGCTGCTCGACGAGTCGGGCCCGACGGGTACGCATGAGTTTGCGGATTCGGTGAACAACGGCCCCTGGGGCCAGGCGCTCACGACCGAATACATTCCCTGGCTCGAGAGCCGCTACAAGATGGACGCCAAGGTCGGCGGCCGCTTCCTCAACGGTCATTCGTCCGGCGGCTGGGCCACGCTGTGGTTGCAGACGCGGTACCCGAAGGTGTTCGGTGGCACCTGGTCCACGTCGCCCGATTCGAGCGACTTCCGCGATTTCACGGGCGTCGATGTCTACGCGCCGAACGCGAACGCCTACCGGAAGCCCGATGGCACCGAGATTCCGCTCGTCCGCGATAAAGGACAGGTGCTCGCCACCCTGGAAACCTTCGTCAAGCTCGAGGATGTGTTGGGTGCCTATGGCGGCCAGTTCGCCTCGTTCGAATGGGTGTTCTCGCCGCGCGGCAAGGACGGCCGGCCGCAGCAGATGTTCAATCGCGTGACCGGCGCCGTGGATCCCGACGTCGCCGCCTACTGGCGCGACCATTGGGACATCGCGCAGCGCCTGCGTACGCACTGGCCTGAGCTGAAACCGGACCTCGACGGCAAGATCCACGTCTACGTCGGCACGGCCGATACGTTCTACCTCGACGGGGCTGCGAAATTGCTCAAGGAAACGCTCGACGGCCTGCATGCGAAGAGCGACATCCAGTTCTTCCCCGGCAAGACGCACTTCGACCTGTATGTCGAAGGCGACGACCGCCAGGCGTTGCTGAAGAAGATCTCGTGGGAGATGTACCGCGTGGCGCGCCCGGGGCAGGGCAAGTAGCGGCGGACGTATGGGGCTCCCTCCGGAGCCGCCTCCCTGTGGGAGCTACTCCATTGTGGGAGCTATCCCATTGTGGGAGCTACTTCAATGTGGGAGCCGCTTCAGCGGCGATGGGTGCTAGCCATAACCTGGCCCGCTGCCGCGGGATCGCCGCTGAAGCGGCTCCCACAAGGGAGAAGGAGTGAAGCGGCTCCCACAACGGGGAAAGGAAGGTGCTCCCGCAATGCCTTCGACCAAGGTCCAGAGGCGCCTTCTTAACGCCTGTCCTAACCTCGAAGCTCATCGCGGAGGCAAGCCCATGAGCTACGAGGCATCCTGGCGGCGCTCGGTCGACGAGCCGGAGGCGTTCTGGGGCGAGCAGGCGCGGCTGATCCACTGGGATACGCCGCCGCAGCGCATCCTCGACCAGTCGAACCCTCCGTTCCGCCGCTGGTTCGTCGGTGGCACGACCAACCTCTGCCATAACGCCGTCGATCGTCACCTCGAGGCGCGTGGCGACCAACTGGCCATCGTCGCCGTGTCCACCGAAACCGGCATCACGCGCGAGATCAGTTATCGCGAACTGCATCGCGAGGTGAACGCTTTTGCCGCGGTGTTGCTCGAGCTCGGCGTGACCAAGGGCGCGCGGGTCGTCATCTACATGCCCAATATCGCCGAAGCGGTGTTCGCGATGCTCGCCTGTGCGAGGGTCGGTGCGATCCACTCGGTCGTCTTCGGCGGATTCGCCGCGCACAACCTGGCGTTGCGCATCGATGACGCCGAGCCTGCGTTGCTCATCTGCGCCGACGCGGGCATGCGTGGTGGCAAGGTCATTCCCTATAAACCGCTGGTCGACGCGGCGCTGCGCGAGACGACGTCGCCGCCTCCGCACGTGCTGGTCGTGCGGCGCGGGCTCGACCCGGGCATGGATGTCGTGCCCGGGCGCGATGTCGACTATGCGGATCTTCGTGAGAAGCACCTCGCCACGAATGTGCCCGTCGCATGGCTTGAATCGAACGAACCGAGTTACTTGCTCTACACCTCGGGCACCACCGGCAAGCCCAAGGGCATACAACGTGACGTGGGCGGTTATGCCGTCGCCCTCGCCGTGTCCATGACGACGATCTTCGACCTCCAGCCAGGACAGACCATCCTGTGCACCTCGGATGTCGGTTGGGCCGTCGGCCATTCGTACAACGTGTACGGACCGCTGATCGGCGGTTGCACCGCCATTCTGTATGAAGGCCTGCCCACGGGGCCGGACCCCGGCATCTGGTGGCGCCTGTGCGAGAAGTACAAGGCCCGCACGATGTTCTCGTCACCGACCGGCATCCGCGTGTTGAAGAAGCAGGACGCGGCGTGGTTGGCCAAGTACGACCTTTCGTCGTTGCGCTGGATCTTCCTCGCCGGTGAACCCCTCGACCATCCGACCTACGAATGGCTCACCCAGGGCACGGGAAAGACGGTGATCGACAATTACTGGCAGACCGAAACCGGATGGCCGGCCTTGTCGTTGATGCCCGGCCTCGACCTCAAGCCGGTGAAACCGGGATCGCCCGGATTTCCGACCTTCGGTTACCGCATGCGCGTGATCGACGAAGCGACGGGCGAGGACAAGCCGGCGGGGGAGAAAGGTGTCCTCGTGATCGAGCCGCCGCTGCCGCCGGGTTGCCTCACGACCATCTGGCACGACGACGAGCGTTACCAGCGTAGCTACTTCGGCCACTTCAAGCAGCTGCTCTACAGCTCGCTGGACTGGGCCGTGCGCGATGCGGATGGCTACTACTTCATCCTCGGCCGTACCGACGACGTGATCAACGTGGCCGGGCACCGGCTGGGAACGCGCGAGATCGAGGAGTCCGTGGCGACACTCGGCGCGGTCGCCGAGGTGGCGGTGGTCGGTATCGCCAACGAGCTGAAAGGGCAGGTGCCCGCGGTGTTCGCCACGCTCAAGCAGGGTGTCACCGACGATCCACGCGATGTGGCGCAGGCCATGGAGCGGCGTGTGGTGGAACTCCTGGGTGCGCTGGCGCGACCCGCCTGTGTCTACGTGGTACCGGCGCTACCGAAGACGCGGTCCGGCAAACTCTTGCGACGCTCGCTCCAGGCCCTCATGCAGGACACGGATCCGGGCGACTTGTCGACACTGGACGACCCCGGCGCGCTGGAGGAAATCCGCAAGGCGATCGCCCGCGGCCCGCACTGCGGCCAGCACGGCGGCCCGTAACGCCGGCTCCCGCAAGGGCCTGCGGGGCTCGCTACCGCGACGCAACACGGCGCCGCCCCGCCGGTGCGCTAAAATGCCTCCCTTTACGCGGAGACTTCCATGGCACAGCAACCCTCGGCCGGCGCCCGTTTCCGGGCCGCGCTCGCGGCCGAACAGCCGCTGCAGGTCATCGGCGCGATCAACGCCAACCACGCCCTGCTGGCCAAGCGTGCGGGTTACCGCGCCATCTACCTGTCCGGCGGTGGTGTCGCCGCCGGTTCCCTGGGCCTGCCGGACCTGGGCATCAACACTCTGGACGATGTGCTCACCGATGTCCGCCGCATCACCGACGTGTGCGACCTGCCGCTGATGGTCGACATCGATACGGGCTTCGGTCCGAGCGCCTTCAACATCGCCCGTACCGTCAAGAGCCTGATCAAGTTCGGCGCGGCCGCCTGCCACATCGAGGACCAGGTCGGCGCCAAGCGCTGCGGTCATCGCCCGGGCAAGGAAATCGTCAGCGCCGGTGAGATGGCCGATCGCGTCAAGGCGGCGGCCGATGCGAAGACCGACTCGGACTTCTTCCTGATCGCGCGCACCGACGCGATCGCCGTTGACGGCGTGGACGCCGCCATCGAACGTGCCATTGCCTGCGTCGAAGCGGGTGCCGACGCCATCTTTGCCGAGGCCGCCTACGACCTGCCGACCTACAAGCGTTTCGTCGATGCGGTGAAGGCGCCGATCCTCGCCAACATCACCGAGTTCGGCCAGACGCCGCTGTTCAGCACCGAAGAGCTGGGCAGCGTCGGCGTCGGCATCGTGCTCTATCCGCTTTCCGCGTTCCGCGCCATGAACAAGGCTGCCGAGAACGTCTACACCGCCATTCGCCGCGACGGTCACCAGCGCAATGTCATCGACACGATGCAGACGCGCGAAGAACTCTACGACCGCATCGGCTATCACGCTTACGAACGTCACCTCGACGAACTGTTCTCCAAGAAGGGTTAAGGAGTTACGCAATGAGCGACACCACCACCCAGCCGAAGGCGAAGAAATCCGTCGCCCTGTCCGGCGTGACCGCAGGCAACACCGCGCTTTGCACGGTCGGCCGCAGCGGTAACGACCTGCATTACCGTGGCTACGACATCCACGACCTCGCCGCCAAGGGCTCGTTCGAGGAAGTGGCGTACCTGCTTGTCCACGGCGTGCTGCCGAACTGGATGGAGCTGAACGCCTATCGCGCCAAGCTCAAGCGCCTGCGCGGCCTTCCCGCCCCGGTCAAGGGCGCGCTGGAACTGCTGCCCGCGGCCACGCATCCGATGGACGTTATGCGTACCGGTGCCTCGGTGCTTGGCACCGTGCTGCCGGAGAAGGACGACCACAACGTCACGGGTGCGCGCGATATCGCCGATCGCCTGATGGCGAGCTTCGGCTCGATGCTGCTGTACTGGTACCACTTCAGCCACAACGGCAAGCGCATCGAGACGGAGACCGAAGACGATTCGATCGCCGCGCACTTCCTGCACCTGCTGCACGGCCGCAAGCCGAGCGACCTTCATTCGCATGCGCTGGATCGCTCGCTGGTGCTCTACGCCGAGCATGAGTTCAATGCGAGCACCTTCGCGGCGCGCGTCATCGCAGGTACCGGTTCGGACATGTACTCGGCCATCACCGGCGCCGTCGGTGCCCTGCGTGGTCCGAAGCATGGCGGTGCGAACGAAGTGGCGATGGAAATCATCGCGCGCTACCGCAATGCCGCCGAGGCCGAAGCGGACATCCGCGCCCGCGTCGAGCGCAAGGAAATCATCATCGGCTTCGGTCACCCGGTGTACACCGTGTCCGATCCGCGCAACGAGATCATCAAGGAGATCTCGCGCAAGCTCTGCACCGACGGCGGCAATCCGCGCCTGTTCGAGGTGTCGGAGAAGATCGAGAAGCTGATGTGGGAACTGAAGAAGATGTTCCCGAACCTCGACTGGTACTCGGCATCGGCGTATCACATGATGGGTGTGCCGACGGCGATGTTCACCCCGCTGTTCGTCATCGCACGCACGTCGGGCTGGAGCGCCCACGTCATCGAGCAGCGCGAGGACGGCAAGATCATCCGCCCCAGCGCGAACTACACGGGCCCGGAAGACCAGGCCTACACGCCGATCGAGAAGCGCTGATCGCCAACCTGTGGGAGCCGCTTCAGGCTCTACTGTGGGAGCCGCTTCAGCGGCGAAAAGCCAACGAAGCGGCGATGCCGTGAAGCCATCGCCGATAAATCGGCTCCCACATAAAGCATAGCTCCCACAACACTTACCGGATGTGGGAGCTACTTCAGCCTCGGCTGTGGGCGCTACTTCGGGCCCAACCGTGTGAGCCGTTTCGGGCTCCACTGTGGGAGCCGCTTCAGCGGCGAAAAGCAAACGAAGCGGCGATGCCGTGAAGCTATCGCCGATAAATCGGCTCCCACATAGAGCTCATAAAACACACGAAGCACACAACACACACAAAGCTCATAAAGCACACAAGACACACAAAGCACACAAAGCACAGGCCCTACAGCACCGCCGCCAGGCGGGTCGCCTTGTCGATGGCCCGTTTGGCGTCCAGTTCCGCCGCCACATCCGCGCCACCGACGA
>DATNJP010000326.1:0-3494 GCA_035603855.1 Luteibacter sp.
CCGAGGTCGACGAGGGGCAATGCGCGCTGGCGATGCGACGCGACGATGCGGCCATCCAGTTCCTGGATCTGGCCGGGCACGAGTTCGAATACCTCGGCGACGTTGGACAGCGGCAGCGAGAGCAACCGGCTGCCCACGCGCACCATCAGCACGCGCAGGATCGCCAGCGTCAGCGGCACCGACAGGCGCACCGTGCTGCCATGACCCACGCGCGAATCGATCGACAGCGTGCCGCCGAGTTCGACGATCTTGGTCTTGACCACGTCCATGCCGACGCCACGGCCCGAAATATCCGAGACCTGCGCGGCTGTGGAGAAACCGGGACGGAACACGATCTCGAAGCATTCGCGCTCATCGAGACGCGCCGCCTGCTCCTCATCCATCAGGCCTTTCTCGACGGCCTTGCGGCGCAGGACCTCAGGGTCCATACCCTTGCCGTCGTCGGTCACCGTGATGACGATGCGATCGCCGAACTGACCGGCGGCAAGGCGCACCGTGCCGGAGCGCGACTTGCCTTCGCGGGCACGGACGTCGGGCATCTCGATGCCGTGGTCGACGGCATTGCGCAACAGATGCACCAGGGGATCGGCGAGGGCCTCGACCACGGTGCGGTCGATGTCCGTCTCTTCACCCTCGGTGACCAGCTCGATCTCTTTGCCAAGCTGGCGGGCGAGGTCGCGGATGATCCGGGGGAAGCGCGAGAACAGCTTGCCGACCGGCTGCATGCGCATGCGCAGCACGGCGTTCTGCAGGTCTTCGGCCACGCGCTCGAGCTCACCGATGGCGCGTTCCATCGGGTCGTTCGTGCCGCGCGGCGCGAGGTTGGTGAGGCGATTGCGGACGAGCACAAGCTCACCCGCCGCATCGACCAGGCCATCGAGGCGATGGGTGTCGACGCGCACCGTGGTTTCAGCGGTGGAGGCGCCACGCTTCTCGGCGGCGGCCGCGGGAGCTGGCTTCGCGGCGGCCGGCTTCGCTGCCGGTGCCGGCGCCGGTGTTTGAGCCGGTTCCGAAGATACGTGGGCGGCAACAGGCGCGTTTGCAGGCGAGACCGCGGCGACCGGGACGTCGGCGACAACGGGGGCGGCGATCGCGCCGGGTGCGGCCGTGCCATGAAGGCTGTCGAGCAGCGCTTCGAACTCGTCGTCGCTGATCGCGTTGTTGTCGACCGGCGCGGCCGCCACGGGTGCCGCTAAGGGCGCCGCCACGACCGGTGCGGCCACGGGCGGTGCGTCCTCGGCACCGGGCGCACCCGTGCCGTAAAGCGAATCGAGCAATGCTTCGAATTCGTCGTCGGAGATCGTGCCCGACGAAGCGGGCGCCGGATCGCGATCGTTGCGCGCCGCGTCCAGCATCGCCTCGAACTCGTCCTCGATGGGATCGTACGGACGCGAGTTCGCAGGCGTCGCCGGCGCGGAGATGGGCATGGCCAGCGCCACTGGCGGCGCGGATACCGCGCGGCCGGGAATCAGCAGGCGATCGAGCAGCGAGCGCGGCGCGGGCTCGATCGGCACGCCACCGTCGGCGGCGCGCATCATGTCGTTGAGCAGGTCGAGCGATTCCAGCAAAGCATCCATGAAGCCGGCATTGAGCACGATGCTGCCGTTACGGGCTTCGTTGAGCAGGTCTTCCCCACGATGGCAGAGTTCCACCATCGGGTTCAGGCCGAGGAAGCCAGCACCGCCCTTCACGGTGTGGAACGCGCGGAAAACCGCGTTCAGCAGCTCCATGTCGTTCGGTGACGACTCGAGATCCACGAGCTGTTCGCCCAGGCTCTCGAGCAGTTCACGTGCTTCGATCAGGAAGACGTTGAGCAGCTCGTTGTCCAGCTCCACGCTCATAAGCGCGCTCAGAACCCGAATTCGCTGAGGAGTCGATCCACTTCGTCCTGGCTGACCTTTTCAGTGGCCGGCGTGGCACCGCCCGCGAGCGAGCCGGTCAGGCGGACCAGTTCCACCAGCGACGACTCGACCTTGGCCATGAAGGCCTCGACCTGGGCGACGCGCTGGCCCGACAGATCCTGCCAGGACTGCGCCTCGACCATCTCGCCGAAACCGATGTCGCAGCTCTGCGCGAAATCGCCCACGCGCACGGCCAGCGCCGTGGCGTTGGCGGCGAACGCGGGGTCTTCCTTGCCCAGCACCAGCACTTCGTCGGCCTGCTTGGCCAGTGCCTGTGCCTGCGGACGTAGCTTGTCGCTGAAGTCGAGCGTGCGGTGGGCGGCCTGCGAGCTCATCTCGAGCACGTCGCGCAGGTGCTTGCGCGCATCGCTCATGTTGCCCGGCACGCCATCGTTGGAGATGTCTGCGGCGAGGCGGCGAGCGGATTCGTGCAGGTCGCGCGCGAGATGGCCAAGGGCCATGAACAGGTGCTGCTCGCGCGTGCGCAGCAGGCGGTCGAGCGCTTGCTCGAACGACACGCTGTCATCGGCGTCGAGCAGCTCGCGCAGTTCGGGGGCCACGTCGTGACCGCTGGAAAGCATGGTGTTCATCGTCAGTCCTTAGCCCGCGGCCGCGGCGAGTCGTTCGAAGATCTTGTCGAGTTTTTCCTTCAGGGTGACCGCGGTGAACGGCTTGACGACATAGCCGTTCACGCCGCTCTGGGCGGCCGCGATGATCTGGTCGCGGTTGTTCTCCGCCGTGACCATCAGCACCGGCAGCGCCTTCAGCGCGGCGTCGGCCCGGATCGCGCGGAGCAGGTCGATGCCGGTCATGTTCGGCATGTTCCAGTCCGTAACCACGAGGTCGAATGGCTGCGCGCGCAGCAGCGACAGCGCCGCGTTACCGTCTTCGGCCTCCTGGATCAGGGTGTTGGTGAAACCCAACTCCACGAGGAGGTTCCTGACGATGCGTCGCATGGTGGAGAAATCGTCCACCACGAGGATCTTCATGTTCTTGTCCAAAACTTCTCTCCGCCTTGCTACCGCGCGTTCGTCAATGCTTGTCTTTCCAACCCGACATGCGTGCGCGGAGTCGAATCAGGGCCTGGCCGTGGATCTGGCATACCCGCGATTCGCTCACTCCCAGCACCGCACCGATTTCCTTCAGGTTGAGCTCTTCATCGTAGTACAGCGACATGACCAGCTTCTCGCGCTCGGGCAATCCATCGATGGACTGCGCCAGCGCGTCACGCAGGCCTTCCTGCTCGAACAATCCATCCGGACCCGTGGCATCCGGGTCAGCGACGTCGATCGCCGCGCCTTCGTCGCCTTCGGGCGCCGTCAGGCTAAGCAACCGCGCGCTCGCCGCGTCGGCCAGGATCTGGTTGTATTCCATGGCGTCGATGCCCAGCCGCTTCATCACTTCCGCGTCTTCGGCGTCGCCACCCGTCTCGTTCTCGATCTGCCTCGTCACCTCCGCGACCTCGCGCAACTTCCGGTGGACGGAGCGCGGGGTCCAATCCGTCTTGCGCAGTTCGTCCAGCATGGCGCCACGTATGCGGATACCCGCATAGGTTTCGAAGCTGGCCGCGCGAGTCGGCGAGTAATTTCTTGC
>DATNJP010000327.1:0-4512 GCA_035603855.1 Luteibacter sp.
CGGCTTCTTCATCATGTGGGTCTATCCTTGGGGTCTGCCGTTCACGCTCGCCCGCTCGGAGGATGCCCCATGAGTCACTGGCCCGACCGTCGTCTGCTCGATCTCCTGAAGATCGACGCGCCGTTGCTGCTGGCGCCCATGGCGGGTTCCGGCCTCTCGGCGCTGGCGATCGCTGTCGCGAACGCGGGCGGCCTCGGCGCCATTCCGTGCTCGTCCATCAGTGTGGACAAGGCGGAGGCCGAAGTGGCGGCATTTCGGGCGGCGGTGAACGCCCCGATCAACCTCAATTTCTTCGCTCACCAACCAGTCGCCCCCACGAGCGAGGCGAATGCGCGCTGGCTTGGGCGTCTTGCGCCGTACTTCGAGGAGTTCGGCGTCGATGCTTCCGCGCTTCCGGCAGCGGGAGGGCGCGCGCCGTTCGACGACGCCATGTGCGCGATGGTCGAATCGCTGCGCCCTGAGGTCGTGAGCTTTCATTTCGGGCTTCCGTCCGACGCGTTGCTGGCGCGGGTGAAGCGCAGCGGGGCCGTGGTGCTTTCCTCGGCGACGACGGTCGGCGAAGGGTTATGGCTGGAGGCACACGGTTGCGACGCCGTGATTGCGCAAGGCTATGAAGCCGGTGGGCATCGCGGCAACTTCCTCACCGACGACATGAATGCCCAGCCGGGGATCATGGCGCTGCTGCCGCAACTGGTCGATGCGCTGCACGTGCCGGTGATCGCGGCAGGCGCCATCGCCGATGGGCGAAGCACGGCGGCGGCGCTGTGCCTTGGCGCTTCGGCGGTGCAGGTAGGCACGGCCTTCCTGCTCTCACCGGAAGCCACGAGCCTGCCTGTGCATCGCGACGCGCTGCGTCATGCGCGCGACGACAACACGGCCATCACCAATGTGCTGACCGGCCGGCCGGCGCGTGGCGTCATCAACCGGATCATGCGTGAGGTGGGTCCGATGTCGTCCGATCCGCTGCCGTTCCCTTTGGCCGGCGGTCCGTTGACGCCGCTGCGCGCGATCACCGAGAAGGCGGGCAAGGGCGACTTCCAGCCGCTGTGGTCGGGCCAGTCGGGCGCCATGAGCAAGGAGATTCCCGCCGTCGACATCGCCAGGACGATGCTGTCCGACGCGGCGCGCGTGCTCCGGCTCTGACGTGGATCAGGCCTTCTGGCCGTGCTGTAGCAGCCAGAGCTTCACGTATTTGCGGCGCACGTACTCCACACGCAGCAACGCATAAACGATGCCACGCCAACCGTCGAGGAATCCGCCGCGCAACACGTAGCCGCGGAAGAAACGCCATGCCGGGCTGACGATGATCTGCGTGAGCGTGGCGCGCTTGCCCGCGGCGAATTCCTCGGTGGCCATCATGTGCGCATAGCGCTCCTGCTTGGCCATCAGCTCGGAGAGCGAGCGATACGGGTAGTGATCGAGGAAGCCCGGCAGCATGCGCACCTGGCCGTCGACACTCACCGATTCATGGATCTCGCGTGGTCCGCGCCATCCGCCCTGGCGGCGGTCGAACAGGCGCAGGACCTTGTCGGCGCCCGCGTTCCCATGGCGCATGAAGCGTCCGAAGAAGTCGTTGCGGCGATGGAAGCGGTAACCGGCCGCGCCCGGGAATCCCTCGTCGAACGCTTTCTCGATCGCCGCACGAAGATCGGCACCCACGCGTTCGTCGGCGTCGAGGCAGAGGACCCAGTCGTTCTTCGCCTGGGCCACCGCGAAGTCCTTCTGGCTGCGGAAGCCATCGAAGGGACGCGTGATGACGCGCGCCCCCGCTTCGCTCGCGATGGCGGTCGTGTCGTCGGTGGAACCGCCGTCCACGACGACAAGGTCGTCGCAGAAGGGAGCGGCGGATGCCAGGCAGTCCCGGATGCGATCGGCCTCGTTCTGGGTGATCACGCAAAGGGAAATGGGCCGTCGGGTCATCGGGATGCGGTGTCGGGTATCGAGCCGTCATAATGCCACGTCGTCCCCCACGGAGTGCCGCCCTTGCCCGCGTGCCTCATGTTCGCCACCGAAACCTATGCGCTGCCCATCCTGCGTCCGCTGGCCGCGGCGGCGCGTGAGCGAGGCATCGAGGTAGCCTGGGTCGTGCCGCCCGCGGTGGCGCAGGAGCTGGCGCCGGACGAGCGCCGCGTGCGCAGCCTGCGCGAGGCGAGGGCACTGAAACCCGAGGCCGTGTATTGCGCGGCGAACTGGGTATCGCCCGCCCTTCCCGGTATCAAGGTGCAGGTCTTCCATGGCTTCAACGCGCAGAAGCGCGAGCCGGACCGCGGCCATTTCGCCATTCGCGGTTTCTTCGACCTTTACGTGACGCAAGGGCCATCCACGACGTTGCCGTTCGAAGCGCTGGCGCGCGAGCACGGTTACTTCGCCGTGCGCGAAACCGGTTGGCCGAAGCTGGATCCGTTGTTCGGGCCACCATCGGCCTCCACCATCGAGATGCCTCGCGATGGCCGCCCCGTGGTCATGTACGCCTCGACCTTCAGTCATCGCCTGAGCAGCGCACCCGCGATGGTCGAGCCGCTGCGCGCCATGATCGCCCGCGGCGACCGGCAGTGGTTGCTCACCCTGCATCCGAAGTGCCCCGAGGAATTGTTCGCGGCCTATCGCGGCCTCGAGGCGCCGAATGCGCGCTTCTTCACCTCCGAACGGCTGATCGAGATGGAACGCGCGGCGGACGTGCTCGTGTGCGACACGTCGTCCGTGGTGCACGAGTTTGCGGTGATGGGGAAACCAGTGGTGACGATCGCCAACCGCGTGCCCCAGCCCTTCATGCTCGACGTGCCGACGCCGGCCGATGTCGACGGGGCGATCGATCGTGCGTTGACTCATCCGCCGGAACTGATGGCGGCGATACGCGTGCACGGCGACGACATCCATCCCTATCGCGATGGGCTATCCAGCGAACGCGTGCTGGATGCCGTGGATGCGTTTGCGCGCGGCGACTTCGGCACGCTGCGACGCAAGCCGCTCAATCTGGTGCGGCGATTCAAGGCGCTGAGGGATATCGGGGCGCTTCTCGACCTGCGCTGATCCACCCGTCTTCACAAAAGAAATGGCCAGGCCACTTGAAATTACGACCATCATCATTAAAAGTATGATCGTAATTCAACTTCCTCCTGGTGCCCCGTGTCCGCTGTCGCCGAATCCGCCGCCCCCGCCACGGGGCGCAAGAAGTCATTGAAATTCATCGCCTTGGGCGTGGTCGGGCTGGCCGTGGTGCTCTATGGAGTCCATTGGTGGACCACGGCGCGCTTCATCGAAGACACCGATGACGCCTATGTCGGTGGGGATATCACGGTCATCGGATCGAAGGTGCCGGGGTATATCCAGGCCATCGCGGTGACCGACAACCAGGTGGTCCACAAGGGCGACCTGCTGGTCAAGATCGACGATCGCGACTACCGGGCGGCGCTGGAAAAGGCCGAGGCGGCCGTGGCCGCGCAGGAGGCGGCGTTGCATAACCTCGACGCCGTCGCCCAGTTGCAGCACAGCAATATCGCCCAGGCCCAGGCGGGACTGAGCGCCGCGCAAGCCGAAGCGACGCGGTCGAAGCTGGACGACCAGCGCTATCGCGACCTGGTCGGCCGCTCCGCGGTGTCGGTGGAAAGCGCGCAGCGTGCGCAAGCCGACTTCCAGACGGCGCACGCGGCGACCGAGCGGGCCTCGGCGTCCGTGCAGGCCGCGCAACAGCAACTCGACGTCATCGACACGCAGAAGCGTCAGGTCGAGGCGGCGCTGGCGCAGGCTCGCGCCGAGGCCGACATCGCGAAGCTGAACCTGTCGTACACCGAGTTGCGCGCACCCGTGGACGGCGTAATCGGTAACCGTCGCGCCCGTGTGGGCACGTATGCGGCAGGCGGTAGCCAGATGCTCGTCGTCGTGCCGTCGCATGGACTCTGGGTCGATGCCAACTTCAAGGAAGACCAGCTGGCGCGCATGCGCGTGGGACAGGAAGTCGACGTGCGCGCGGATGTCATGCCGGGCAAGGCCTTCAAGGGCCACGTCACGAGTCTGGCACCCGCCACCGGCGCCCAGTTCAGCGTACTGCCACCGGAAAACGCGACGGGTAACTTCACCAAGATCGTGCAGCGCGTGCCCGTCCGCGTGACGCTGGATGGCGCCGACGGCGAACTCGGCATCCTGCGTCCCGGCCTTTCCGTCACCGCGCGCATCGACACCAAGGCGCCATGAGCCCGGTCGCCCACCTCACGCCGGGGCAGAAGATCTTCGCCTTCGCGTCGATGTGCCTCGGCATGTTCATCGCGCTGCTGGACATCCAGATCGTCTCCGCGTCGCTACGCGACATCGGTGGCGGATTGTCCGCCGGTGCGGATGACACCGCCTGGGTGCAGACGAGTTACCTGATCGCCGAAGTCGTGATGATCCCGCTTTCGGGATTTCTTGCGCGCGCATTGTCGACGCGGGTCTTGTTCACGATTTCCGCGCTCGGCTTCACGCTTGCAAGCATTCTCTGTGCGACCGCGACCACGATCGGCGAGATGATCGTGTATC
>DATNJP010000328.1:0-4205 GCA_035603855.1 Luteibacter sp.
GGCGCCATGAGGCGTCATTGAAGCCGGGCGTCCCCGTGCAGATATCCGGCCTGCGCTACGGCGCGCCCTTCACCAGCACGATCACGCCGAGCCAACGGCCGCCCAGCGCGCCGATGCAGGCCCTCCGCCAACAGTAAGAAGGGGCTCAGGCCCCGCGAATGGCCAGTGGCACGCCGGTGCTTGCCCGGTGCCGCAGCGTTTCGCCATAGCGTTTGCGGAGCACGCCCACGCGCTCGACATAGACCTGGGTCTCGTCGTACGGGGGCACACCGTTGTACTTCTGCACGGCGCCCGGGCCCGCGTTATAAGCCGCGGCGGCAAGGCGCTCGTTGCCGTTGAAGTTCCTCAGCAACAGCGCGAGATAGCGCGCGCCGCCACGAATATTCTGATCGGCATCGAAGGCATCCAGCACGCCCATGTCGCGCGCCGTTCCCGGAATCAGCTGCATCAGCCCCTGCGCGCCGGCCACCGAGAGTGCCCGTGGATTGAATGCGCTTTCGGCGTGGATCACCGCTCGCAATAAGGCCTCGTCCACCCCGAACTCGTTGCTGGCGGAGCGGATGGCATCGCCGTACGAGGTCAAATTAAGGGCCACGCTGTTCCAGTCGATCTTCGAGTGCACGTCGCAGGCGGCGCAGGTGGCGATATAGGTGAAGAGCATCTTGATGCTCTGCCCCTTCGCGCCGCCGCCCGGCGGGATATTGGTGTACTCCACGCCACCGTCGGCCCGGGTGATGCGGTACACGGCACCGCGCAGCACGCGCGAGCCCTTGGGTGACTCGGGCGCCACGGCTGCGGTGAGGTCGGCGGTGGACGACTCCCGATAGTCCCAGCTGCCCTTTGGCGCCGTCACGGGGGGCAAGGTGGGCGCCGGCGAAACGGCTGTCGTCGGGGCCAACACCACGGCGCCGACGACGCCCTTCAGCGACGGAGCTTCCGCCACCGGCTCGAACACCGGTGTCTTGGGCGGCGCCGGGGCGAGGACCTTCGCCGGCCGGGCCGGGGCGGTGCTGCCGATCCGCTTGCAATCCTTGTAGCCCGCCGTGCTGCCGGAAAAGACGGTTTCGCCCGTGGTGCCGACGCATCGATACAAGGAGCCCGCCAGCGCGGGCCCGCTAGCCAGCCCGAGGAGCAGGACGCAGGCGCCCGCGGCCCTGCGAAGGACCGTGCGGATACTCAGGAAACGGCGGGCGGCATGGCCGGCGCTTTCCCCTGGCGTCGCGTCGTGGACCATGGCGCGAGTGTGCCCGAGCCCCCTAGCCGTGCCAAGGCCTGCGAGCGTGACCAGGTTCACGCAAGTCATTGATCCATGGCGGGCATGTGGCAAGGAGGGTAACGGCGGCGTAAACTGCGCGGTTCGGTAATCCCCCACGAAACACGGTACCCCGGCCCATGAGCGGCAAGCTTTTCATCAAGACCCACGGCTGCCAGATGAACGAGTACGACTCGGCCAAGATGGCCGACGTGCTGCGTGCGTCGCATGGACTGGAATTGACCCAGGACGAGGCCGAAGCCGACGTGATCCTGGTCAATACCTGCTCGATCCGCGAAAAGGCCCAGGAAAAGGTCTTCAGCCAGCTTGGTCGCTGGAAGGCGCACAAGCAGGGCGGCAAGCCGGTGCTGATCGGTGTTGGCGGCTGCGTCGCGTCGCAGGAAGGCGACGCGATCATCAAGCGCGCCCCCTTCGTGGATCTCGTCTTCGGCCCGCAGACCCTTCACCGCCTGCCCGAAATGATCGAAGCCCAGCGCGCCAGCGGCAAGGCGCAGGTGGACATCAGCTTCCCCGAGATCGAGAAGTTCGACCGCCTGCCCGAGCCGCGCGCCGAAGGTCCCACCGCCTTCGTCTCGATCATGGAAGGCTGCTCGAAGTACTGCTCGTACTGCGTGGTGCCCTACACCCGTGGCGAGGAAATCAGCCGGCCGTTCGACGATGTGATCGTCGAAGTGGCGCAGCTCGCCGAACAGGGCGTGCGCGAGGTCAACCTGCTGGGGCAGAACGTCAACGCCTATCGCGGCCCGATGCACGATGGCGACGTCGCCGATCTTTCGGTGCTGATCCACGCCATCGCGCAGATCGAAGGCATCGGCCGCATCCGTTTCACGACGTCGCATCCGCTGGAATTCTCCGACTCGCTGATCGAGGCCTATGCCAACGTGCCGCAGCTGGCCAACTACCTGCATCTGCCGGTACAGGCGGGCTCGGACCGCATCCTTGCCGCGATGAAGCGCGGTTACACCGCGCTGGAATTCAAGCAGCGCATCCGCAAGCTGCGCGCCGTGCGTCCGGATATCTGCATCTCGTCCGACTTCATCGTGGGGTTCCCTGGCGAGACCGACGACGATTTCGAGAAGACCATGAAGCTGATCGACGACGTGGGCTTCGACCAGAGCTTCTCCTTCATCTTCTCCTCGCGCCCCGGCACGCCGGCGGCGAACCTCGCCGACGAGACGCCGGCCGAGGTCAAGCACGCGCGCCTGACGCGGCTGCAGGCCACGATCAACGAGAACGCGCGCAAGATCAACGAGGCCATGGTGGGCAGCGTCCAGCGCGTGCTGGTCGAGAAGCCCAGCCGGAAGAATCCCAACGAAATGACCGGACGCACCGAAAACATGCGCTATGTGAATTTCCCCGGCCATCCGCGGATGATCGGTCAGTTCGTCGACGTGGTGATCACCGAGGCGATGTCCAACTCCCTGCGCGGCCGCGTCCGCCTCGACGATGAGGTCGCGCTCGCCTCGTGAATGCCATGAGTCAGCTGTCCCAGCGCGATTTCGCCCTCGATCCCGAGGACAACGTACGCCTCGCGAATCTTTGCGGCCCCCTCGACGAGCACATCCGCCAGATCGAACTGCGACTCGGCATCGAGATCGACCATCGTGGCAGCATCTTCCGCGTGATCGGCGAGGAAGCCTCGGCCAAGGCCGGTGAGCAGGTGCTGCGCGCGCTGTACGACGCCACGGCCACCGAGACCCTCACCGGGCAGACGATCAACCTCCGCCTCGCGGATTCCGGCATCGACGCGCTCAACGAGCTGGCGGCGGAGTCGGCGCAAGAAGTCGTGATCAAGGTCAAGCGCGGCGTGATCAAGGGCCGCGGCCCCAACCAGGCGCGTTACCTGCACGCGATCACCACGCACGACATCAACTTCGGCGTGGGCCCTGCCGGCACCGGCAAGACCTACCTGGCCGTGGCCAGCGCGGTCGAGGCACTGGAAGCCAACCGCGTGCAGCGCGTGCTGCTGGTCCGTCCCGCCGTCGAAGCCGGTGAGAAGCTCGGCTTCCTGCCCGGCGACCTCAGCCAGAAGATCGATCCCTACCTGCGCCCGCTGTACGACGCCCTGTACGAAATGATCGGCTTCGAAAAGGTCTCCAAGCTGCTCGAGCGCAATGTCATCGAAATCGCGCCGCTGGCCTATATGCGCGGCCGCACGCTCAACGATGCCTACGTGATCCTCGACGAAGCGCAGAACACCACCGTCGAGCAGATGAAGATGTTCCTGACCCGCATCGGCTTCGGCTCGGTCGCGGTGATCACGGGCGACGTCTCCCAGGTGGACCTGCCGCGCAACGTCCGCTCGGGCTTGCGTCATGCCATCGAAGTGCTGCGTGGCGTGGATGGGATCAGCTTCACCTTCTTCACCTCGCGCGACGTCGTGCGCCATCCGCTGGTAGCGAAGATCGTCCGGGCCTACGAGGCCTTCGAGCAGAAGCAGGACGAGGAACAACGGTGAGCCAGCTCGATGTCGCGGTGGGCTACGCCACCTCGCGCAAGGGCGTGCCCGCCGCCGCCAGCTTTCGCCGTTGGGTCGAGGCCGCGCTCAAGGGCGCCCGCCGGCGGAAAGCCACGGAAGTGGCCATCCGCATCGTCGATGCGGTGGAGGGCCAGTCCCTCAACCTCCAGTACCGTGGCCGCGATTACGCTACCAACGTGCTGTCCTTCCCGGCCGACCTGCCGCCGGGACTCAACCTGCCCCTCATCGGCGACCTGGTGATCTGCGCCCCCGTGGTGGCCCGCGAGGCCGCCGAGCAGGGCAAGAAGCCCGCCGACCACTGGGCCCACCTCACCATCCACGGCACCCTGCACCTGCTGGGTTACGACCACATCGACGAGGCCGAAGCCGAGGCGATGGAAGCCCTGGAGACCAAGGTCCTGGCCGGCCTGGGCATAGCAGACCCCTACCTCGCCTGACCCGTCCCAGGGAAAC
>DATNJP010000329.1:0-5023 GCA_035603855.1 Luteibacter sp.
GGATTGACGGGGCACGCCAGGCACAGCACACTTTTCAGAGCCATTGTCGGGGGACAGTGGGGGCAGGGAGAGCTGATCAATGAGCATCGACACCATGTATCCGGCCGGGCCATCCGATGTGCCCGCGGCGTTCACGCGTCCGAGTGCGTCCTATCGACGTCACGCATGGATCGCCGTCGGAAGCCTGATCCTTTTCATCGCGCTGTACCTCGCCCTGACGGCCTGGTTCGTCCTTATCGGCGTGAGTGAGTTGAGGAAACTCGCTTCCCACGGTGGCTTCCTGCAGTTTCTCGTCGGCGTATCCAGTCTTTTTCTCGCGGTCTTCATGACCAAGGGTCTGTTCTTCGTCAAGAAAAGCGGCGAGAGCCGTGGCATCGAGCTTACCCGCGCGGGACAGCCCCGCCTGTTCGCGTTCCTTGACCGCATCGCCGATGACGCCGGTGCGCCCCGGCCACATAAGGTGTTCGTCACTGCGCGAGTCAATGCGGCGGTGTTCTACGACCTTTCACTGGTCAACCTCCTGTTTCCTTCGCGGAAGAACCTGGAGATCGGACTCGGGCTGGTGAACATGCTCAACCTGAGCGAGCTCAAGGCCGTCTTGGCCCATGAGTTCGGCCACTTCGCCCAGCGTTCCATGGCGGTCGGGCGCTGGGTGTATACCACCCAGCAGATCGCGGCACACATCGTGGCTCGCCGGGACGCCTTCGATCGGTTCCTGCAGGGCCTGTCGCGCTTCGATTTCCGCATCGCATGGGTGGGCTGGTTGCTTGGCAGCGTGATATGGGCGTTGCGCGCCGTCGTGGACGTGGCCTTCCGCCTGGTCGTCATCGCCCAGCGTGCGTTGTCGCGTGAAATGGAAATGCAGGCGGACCTGGTTTCGGTGTCGCTTGCGGGAAGCGATGCGCTGGTCAATGCGCTGCACCGCCTGCAGATGGTGGACGACGCCTGGGAGCGGTCGTTGCACTTCTTCCGCGGCGAAGTGGGCGCGAAGCTGCCTCCGCACGATGTCTTCGCCGTGCACGAGGCGGTGGCCCAGCGTCTGTCGCGCATCTACAACGATCCGACCTACGGCATTCGCCCCGATATCCCGGCCGAGGGCGCGGCGCAGTTCCGGGTCTTCAACGGTGAACTGGCGCAGCCGCCGCGCATGTGGTCGACGCACCCCATGAACCACGAGCGCGAACACAACGCGAAACGGGTATATCTGGCGGCCCTGATCGACGAACGCAGCGGCTGGCTGGTCTTCGACGATGCTGAAGACCTGCGCGAACGCGTGACGCGCGAGCTTGCCGGTGAAACCGAACATCCGCCCGCCACGCTCGACGTGACGCTGGAGCGCCTCGACACGCAATTCGGCCGTGAGCACCTCAAAGCCCATTACCGCGGCATCTACCTGGGGTTCTCGCCTGTGCGCCACGCCAAGAGCGTGGATGAACTCCACGAGCAGGCGGTCGTGGTGCGCCCTCTCGAACTTGATTCGCTGTATCCGGGCCGCATCAGCGACGACCTCGAACGACTGCGTTCCCTGGAGCGGGAGCACGCACTCCTGCGTTCGCTACGCGATCGTATCTACGACGCGCCCGATGGCGTGATCCGCCACCGCGGGAGGATCCTGAGGCGCAATGAACTACCCGCCGCGATCGATCTGGTCGACAAGGACCTTGCGGCAATGCGTGCCCATCTCGAAGGCATCGTGAAGTCCGTGCGGAGCCGTCACCTCGCCGCCGCAGCGAAGATTTCGCCGGCATGGCACGCCTATCTGCTCGGGGTTCTGGGGATACTGCATTACGCCGATCACGCCGAAGCCAACCTCCGGGATGCGCATTCGAACCTGGCACTCACGTGGCAGCGCGTGACGGCGGGAGGCAGCATTCGCGAGAAGGGTGCACTGCAGATCGTGTCCGCGTCGAAGGATGTGTTCCAGGCGCTGCAACAGGCCTTCTACCTCGCCAGGCAGGTCGAGCCCGGCGAAAAGGTGCTCGCGCAACTCGGCTGCGAGAGCTGGCCGGCGGCACTGGGCGAGTTGCGCCTCAACCCACCGTCACGAGACAACATCAACGAATGGCTGCGTGTCGTCGACGGGTGGTTCTCGCACACGGCCGGCGCGCTGGCGGCGTTGCGCCGGGCCGCGCTGGACGAACTGCTGGCAACGGAGGCCACCGTCGCCGCCGCCACGCACGGAACCGCACCTCCGGACGCTCCCGCCGTCGCCCCCGCCATTCCCATGTCGTACAACACCTTGCTCACGGGCGCCGAACGCGGCTGGCGCGTCGAGAAGCCCGGCTTCTGGGAACGCTTCAGGACGGCCAGCGGCTTCTTCCCCGGCCTGGCGCGTACAGTGGTCGCTACCGCGATCGTCGGCTCGGTGCTGGTCTTCGGATGGACGGTCGACCGCGTGAAGCTTCATGTCTACAACGCGCTGGCACGTCCCGTGGTGACGACCGTGGCCGGGCACCGCCTCGAGTTGGCACCGGCTGCGCATGGCGAGATCGACGTCGACGGTGGTGGCGACGTCAAGGTGACGACGCAGGCCATGGACGGTGAACCGATCGAAACCTTCACCGCCCCCGTGGACGCCTCGGAAACGCAACTGGTCTACACCGTGGCCGCAGCCGCGCCGATGCGTCAATGGACGGCGGTGTATGGCAACGTCAAACCGTCACCGCCGACGGTCTTGACTCCTCGGCGATGGCAGTCGCCCTATGAGGATTATGTATTCGCCCAGCCGCCCGCGCGCATCCAGTCGAGTTCCCCCGGGGGCGAAACACGCACGGTCATGGATGCCATCGACAATACCGCTCCGGATCTTTACGTCGGCGACGTGAAGAACCAGCAGGCAAGGGAATCGATGGTCCTGGCGCATGTTCGCTATGACACTCCGGACTCTCCCTACCTGGTGAACTGGCTGGCGCTCGGTGCGCCGCTACCGGGTTTTGGCGAGGCCCTGGCCGCGCGGCGCGCCCATTTCCCGATAGACGTCGTGGCGATGCGCGCCGAGCAGAACGTGGCGAAGGGTGCAGGGCACGATGCGGTCTGCGCGCGTCATCGGGCGCTGGCCGATGCGTCGCCCGCATCGGGTGATCTGGCCTATCTCGCGGCGCGCTGCATGGTTCCGGGTCCCGCACGTGACGAAGCGTTCGAGAAGGGATACCAGCGTTGGCCCGATTCGCCTTGGTTCGCCAACGCGGCAGGCGTGGCTGCGGGCGAGCACGCGCACTATGCGGAAGCGCTTGCGCGCTATCGCGTCGCGATGGACCGGAGCCCGGCGCTGCGTCAGGCGATGGCGCCGGAGGCCTTTCGTATTGAACGGCTGCTGGATCCCGCCGCCGCCGAAAGGCGGCAGGGCGCGTTTGCGCGGCAGTCGCCGTGGATCATGAACATGCTGGCGTTCGAGAGCCAGACACTCCCGCCCGAAGGTCCGTACCGTGCCATCGCGTTGCTTGCCAGGGGCGAGCTGGACGAAGCGGTGCGCATGGCCACAGGCACGCCGGTGAGCGCCCATGTATTACGCATGGCCGCGGCCTCGCGAGGTGCCTCACCGGCATTGCGCGCGCGGGCGGCGGCACTTCGCCTCACCGACGGCATGGACGCGCAGACGGTGTGGATCGCGCTGGCCGCGGGTGCCGACGCGGCCGACCCCGCGGTGAGCAGCGTGCTCGACGAAGTGGAAAAGGGCTACGACGCGCCGGGCTGCATCGCGAAGATGCAGCGATTCCTCGCCCGTATACGTCACGGCGACCCGGCAGTCGCGGAGGGCGAACTGGACGGCGTGCCATTGGCGCTGCGAGCCCAGGCATTCGTGGCGGCGACATACGTGCTGGGTGACCGTACACCCGAGAGCTGGCGACGCTTCGCCACGCGGGCGTTGTTCGCCGCGGAACGACCGTATCTGGGCTGACCGGAACCGGACTAGGCCATCCCGCCAATAGGCGAAGGCGCCCCGGAGGCGTTACAACAGCGGGGTTGCTCCTGCTCCCGGGGTGAGTGGCAATGACGGATCCACAGGGTTCGGCCGTCGCGGTGACGTGGCCGCGGCTGGATTTCATCGACGCGCTGCGTGGTTTCGTCATCGCGCTGATGGTGCTCGACCACACGCGCGACTTCGTCAACCGGGATGCGTTCCTCTTCAATCCCCTCGACCTGGACAAGACCACGGTCGCGCTGTTCCTGACGCGCTGGGTGACGCATCTGTGCGCACCGACCTTCGTCCTGCTGTCCGGCGTGTCGATCTTCCTGCAGGCGCGGCGCGGCAAGACGGGTTGGCCGCTATCGCGGTTTCTCCTGACCCGCGGCCTCTGGCTCATGATTCTCGAAGTGACCATCGTCGATACGGGTTTCGACTTTCACTTCGGCGCGTTCTTCCAGGTGATCTACGCGATCGGGCTGAGCATGGTGTTGATGGCCGCCGCGGTGCACCTGCCGCGGCTGGCGGTGCTCGCCCTGGGCATCGTCATCGTCGCGGGGCACAACCTGTTCGACGGCGTCGATGCGGCATCGTTGGGGATATGGAACGTGCCGTGGCACCTGGCCATGCAGCCCGGTGTCATTCCGTTCGCCTTCGTCGCGTATCCCGTGCTGCCATGGTTCGGCGTGATGTGCATCGGTTACGGCATCGGTGCGATCTACGTCATGGAGTCGCCGCGGCGGAACCGCGTGCTGGCGTCACTCGCCATCGCCATGATCGTGCTGTTCTTCCTCCTGCGGCTGCCGAACCTCTATGGCGATCCGCGACCCTGGACCGTGCCGGCGAACGCCTCGTGGACGCCACTCGCGATCATGTCCGTCGAGAAGTACCCGCCTTCGCTGGACTATGTGCTGATCACGCTTGGCATCTCGACGCTGATCGGCATCGCGCTGGAGCACGCGCCCACGTGGTTGTTGAAACCATGCCTGGCCTTCGGTCGCACGCCACTGCTGTCTTACCTGTTGCACATCTACCTGGCGCACATCTTCGCGGTGATCATCGCGCAGTTCCATGGCATCCCCGCCGCGCATTTCATCGGCACGATCAGCGATCCGTCAC
>DATNJP010000330.1:0-6189 GCA_035603855.1 Luteibacter sp.
CACTCCACAAAACCCATGCAGGACCCGATGCTCACTGTGGGAGCCGCTTCAGCGGCGATGCCCCATGCAGAAGCCAATGCTCAATGTAGGAGCCGCTTCAGCGGCGATCCGACCTCACCCCACCGCATAATATTCCCGATACCACGCAGCAAACTTCGCCAACCCTTCATCCACAGACGTCGACGGCGCATAGCCCACATCGCGCCGCAGCGCCGAGACATCCGCCCACGTATCCGGCACATCCCCAGGTTGCATTGGCAGCAGGCGCTTCTCCACCGTGCGCCCCAGGTGCTTCTCCAGCAGACCGATGAAATCGAGCAACTGCACCGGCTCGTCATTACCGATGTTGTAGACACGGTAAGGCGCAGCGGAAGTGCCGGGATTCGGCGACACGGGATCGTACGACGCGTCGGCCGTAGCCGGATGATCCAGCGTGCGGATGACACCCTCGACGATATCGTCGATGTACGTGAAGTCGCGGCTGTGCTGGCCATGGTTGTACACGTCGATCGGCTCGCCGCGGACGATGCGGCTGGCGAACAGGATCGGCGACATGTCGGGGCGGCCCCATGGACCGTAGACAGTGAAGAAACGCAGGCCCGTGGTGGGAAGTCCGAACAGGTGGCTATAGGTATGCGCCATCAACTCGTTCGACTTCTTCGTGGCCGCGTAGAGGCTCACCGGATGGTCCACCGCATCCTCGACGGCGAAGGGCATCTTGCGGTTCGCGCCGTAGACCGAGCTGGACGACGCATAGACCAGGTGCCCGACCTGGTGCCGGCGGCAGGCCTCGAGGATGTTCACGAAACCGACGAGGTTGCTCTGCACGTAGGCGTGCGGGTGCGTCAGCGAATAGCGCACGCCCGCCTGGGCGGCGAGGTTGACGACCCGCTCGGGCTGGAAGTCCGCGAAGGCCTTGTCCACGGCGGCCTGCTCGGCGAGGTCGGCGCGCACATGGGTGTAGTTGGGATGGTCGGCGAAGCGCGCGAGGCGCGCCTCCTTCAGGGCCGGGTCGTAGTAATCGTTGTGGTTGTCGAAGCCCAGCACCGTGTCGCCGCGGGCGAGCAGGCGCTCGGTAAGGGCCGAGCCGACGAAACCGGCGCTGCCGGTGACCAGGATGCGCATGGAAGGGGACCTGCGAATGAGCGGTCTCACAGTGTAACGGACGCCCCGATTGACACGGCAGCGGGGGTGATCTAGCTTTTATGCGATATCCATGCATCGAAGGTGGCCCGCGGTAACGCCGGCCGAGTGTGCGACATGCGGACTACGCGCTTCCCAACCTGAGCCCCCCGCCACGTCTTCGTCATCCTCCGAAGGGCGCCTGGCGCCCTTTTTGTTTGTCCGGAATACGCCTCCATGATCCAGATCACGCTACCCGACGGCAGCCAGCGCCCGTTCGAACATCCCGTTTCCGTGCAGGACGTCGCCGCTTCGATCGGCGCCGGCCTCGCCAAGGCCACCCTGGCCGGCAAGGTCGACGGCAAGCTCGTCGATGCCGGCTTCACCATCGACCACGACGCGGCCCTCGAGATCGTCACCGAGAAGAGCCCCGAGGCGCTGGACATCCTCCGCCACTCCACGGCGCACCTGCTCGGCCAGGCCGTGCAGCGCCTCTTCCCGGGCGCGCAGGTGACCATCGGTCCGGTGGTCGACAACGGCTTCTATTACGACTTCGCGTACGAGCGCCCGTTCACGCCGGACGATCTGGACGCGATCCAGGCCGAGATGGAAAAGATCGTCAAGGAACAGATCCCCGTGACGCGCTCGGTCAAGAGCCGCGACGAGGCGATCCGCTTCTTCCGCGACATGGGCGAGGAATACAAGGCGCAGATTATCGAGAGCATCCCCGCCGACGAGGAACTCTCGCTCTACACGCAGGGCGAATTCACCGACCTGTGCCGTGGCCCGCATGTGTCCAACACGGGCAAGCTGCGCGCGTTCAAGCTCATGAAGGTGGCCGGCGCCTATTGGCGCGGCGACTCCAACAACGAGATGCTGACCCGCATCTACGGCACCGCGTGGCTGAACGACAAGGACCTCAAGGCCTACCTGCACCAGCTCGAGGAAGCCGAGAAGCGCGACCATCGCCGCATCGGCAAACAGCTCGACCTGTTCCACATGCAGGAAGAGGCACCGGGCATGGTGTTCTGGCATCCCAAGGGCTGGGCGATCTGGCAGGCCGTGGAGCAGTACGTCCGTGGCGTCTACAAGAAGAGCGGCTACCGTGAAGTGCGCGGTCCGCAGATCATGGACGTCAGCCTGTGGAAGAAGTCGGGCCACTGGGACAACTACCAGGAAAACATGTTCTTCACCGAGTCGGAGAAGCGCACGTACGCCCTGAAGCCCATGAACTGCCCGGGCCACGTGCAGATCTTCAACACCAGCCTGCACAGCTACCGCGACCTGCCGATCCGCTATGGCGAGTTCGGCGGCTGCCATCGCAACGAGCCCTCGGGCGCGCTGCACGGCATCATGCGCGTGCGTGCGTTCACGCAGGACGACGGCCACATCTTCTGCACGCCCGGCCAGATCGAAGCCGAGGTCGCGGCGTTCCATGGCCAGGCCATGAAGGTGTACGAGGATTTCGGTTTCAACGACATCGCCATGAAGATCGCGCTGCGCCCCGACAAGCGCATCGGCTCGGACGATGTGTGGGACAAGGCGGAGCATGCGCTTCGCGCGGCGCTGTCCGCCGCCGGCGTGGAGTGGGAAGAACTGCCGGGCGAGGGTGCGTTCTATGGCCCGAAGATCGAGTACCACATGAAGGATTCGATCGGCCGCGCCTGGCAGGTGGGCACGATGCAGGTCGATTTCATGATGCCCGAGCGCCTTGGTGCCGAGTATGTGGACGAGAACAGCCAGCGCCAGCACCCCGTCATGCTGCACCGGGCCATCGTGGGCTCCATGGAGCGATTCATCGGTATCCTGATCGAGCACCATGCCGGGTTGCTTCCGACGTGGCTCGCCCCCATTCAGGCTGTTGTGTTCAGCATTACCGACGCTCAGGCCGATTACGTGCAAGACGTGGCGCAAGCCCTTGTCGGACAAGGGTTCAGGGTAGAATCCGATTTGCGCAACGAAAAAGTCGGATATAAAATCCGCGAGCATACGCTGCAGAAGGTCCCCTATCTGATCGTGGTCGGCGACCGCGAGAAGGAAACGGGTACCATTTCCGTGCGTACCCGCGGCGGCGAAGACCTCGGCAGCATGCCGCTGGCACAATTCGTTGAACGTTTGGAAGCCGAGACCCGCCGCTAAGCCGCGGGTTCGGTATTGGGATCATTCTTCTGGAGGATAGCGGTATCGCTACGACCGATAACAAGGGCAATCGCAAGAACAACGAGATCCGCGTCCCGCGGGTTCGCGTGCTGGGCGCCGAAGGCGAGCAGATGGGCATCATGGACACCCGTGACGCCATCCGTGCCGCGGAAGAGCTGGGCCTGGACCTCGTCGAGATCCAGCCGAACGGCGATCCGCCGGTCTGCAGGATCATGGACTACGGCAAGTTCAAGTTCGATGCCCAGAAGAAGGCCCAGGCTGCCAAGAAGAAGCAGAAGCAGGTCGAGATCAAGGAAGTGAAGTTCCGCCCCGTCACCGATGTGGGCGACTACGACATCAAGCTGCGCAAGATGCGCGAGTTCCTCGAGGAAGGCGACAAGGTCAAGGTCACGATCCGCTTCCGCGGCCGTGAGATGTCCCACCAGGACCTCGGCCAGAACCTGGCCCGCAGGATCCAGACCGACATCGGCGAAGAAGGCGTGGTCGAGCAGTTCCCCCGCCTGGAAGGCCGTCAGATGGTCATGATGATCGGCCCGAAGAAGAAGGCCTGATCCCCCGAAGGGCGCCCCAGGGCGCCCTTTTTGGTACACACAGCCTTAAGATTCGTGTATCATCGCCGGCTCGGTCCGTACGGATGGGCCGAATCACCGTACCCGGCAGGATGGAAAGCGCGTTGTCTCCCAAGGCTCGCCGCCGGATCAGTCAGTAACCGAATACGGAGCATTCCGATGCCCAAGATCAAGACCAACCGGGCGGCCGCGAAGCGTTTTCGCAAGACCGCATCCGGCAAGTTCAAGGCCGGTCACGCCTTCAAGTCGCATATCCTGACGAAGAAGTCGACCAAGCGTAAGCGCGGGCTGCGCGCTCCCAACCACGTCAAAGCTTGCGACACCAAGGGTGTAGCTCGCATGTTGCCGTATCTCTAAGGGAGGCTGAACCATGGCTCGTGTTAAGCGTGGCGTTACCGCCCGTCGTCGTCACAAGAAGATCATCGGCCGTGCCAAGGGCTACTACAACGCCCGCCGCAAGGTATTCCGCGTAGCTAACCAGGCCGTCATCAAGGCCGGTCAGTACGCCTACATCGGCCGCAAGCAGCGTAAGCGCCAGTTCCGCGCCCTGTGGATCGTGCGTATCAACGCCGCTGCCCGTCAGTTCGGTCTGTCGTACAGCCGCCTGATCAACGGTCTGGCCAAGGCCAACATTTCGGTCGACCGCAAGGTCCTCGCCGATCTGGCCGTGCACGACATCAAGGCTTTTGGCGCGATCGCAGAGAAGGCCAAGGCCAGTCTGGCTGCGTAATCCGCTATACAACGTGCGGTAGTCTTACCGCGCGATGATGGATGACGTGGGGAGAAGGCCTTGCCTTCTCCCCATTTTTTTTCCACGTCAGGAAAACCGATGGAATCGATCGAGCATATCGACGCGTCCCTGCGGGACATCGAAGCCGCCGCCTCGCTCGAGGCGCTGGATGCCGTGCGTGTGGCCCTGCTGGGCAAGAATGGCGCCGTCACGGCCGCCCTGAAGGCCCTCGGCCAGTTGTCCGGCGACGAGCGCAAGGCACGCGGTGCCGAAGTGAACCGCGCAAAAGAGCGCCTCATGGACGCCATCGCCGCCCGCAAGCAGGCGCTGGAGCAAGCCGAACTGGACCGTCGCCTCGCGTCCGAGCGCATCGACGTGACCCTGCCGGGTCGCGACGGCGAATACGGCGGCATCCACCCGATCACCCGCGCCCTCGAGCGCATCGCCGACATTTTCGGCCGCCTCGGCTATCAGCGTGCCGACGGTCCCGAGATCGAGGACGACTGGCACAACTTCGAGGCGCTGAACTTCCCGCCGCACCACCCGGCGCGCGCGATGCACGACACCTTCTATTTCGGTGACGGCCGCCTGCTGCGCACGCATACCTCTCCGGTGCAGGTCCGCTCGATGCAGGGGCGCCAGCCGCCTATCCGCATCATCGCGCCGGGCAAGGTCTATCGCAGCGACTCGGACCAGACCCACTCGCCGATGTTCCACCAGATCGAAGGGTTGCTGGTCGACGAGACCTCCAGCTTCGCCGATCTCAAGGGCACGCTGGCGGAGTTCGTGCGGGCGTTCTTCGAGCGCGACTTCGAGATGCGTTTCCGCCCGAGCTACTTCCCCTTCACCGAGCCCTCGGCCGAAGTCGACATCCGCTGGGATGCCGAGGACGGCACGACGCGCTGGCTCGAAGTGCTGGGTTGCGGCATGGTGCATCCCACCGTGCTGGCGAACTGCGGCATCGATCCGGAACGCTACACGGGTTTCGCGTTCGGTCTCGGCGTCGAGCGCTTCGCCATGCTGCGCTATGGCGTGGGCGACCTGCGCGCGTTCTTCGAAAACGACTTGCGCTTCCTGCGTCAGTTCGCCTGACCCGCATCGACGCGAGGCTGGCCTCCCGGCCGGCCACGGATTTCACGTTTAACGAGTCGCTCCCATGAAATTCTCCGAAAACTGGCTGCGCGAACTGGTGACCATCGACGCGGATCGCGCGTCGCTGGTCCACGCGCTCACGATGTCGGGCCTGGAAGTCGAAGAGGTCACGCCGCTGGGCGAAGACCTCGACGGCGTCGTGGTCGCCGAGATCGTCGAGGCGGTGAAGCACCCCGAGGCCGACCGCCTGCAGGTGTGCAAGGTCGACGCGGGGCAGGGCACGCTGCTGCAGATCGTCTGCGGCGCACCCAACGCGCGCGTCGGCATTCGCGTGCCGCTGGCCATGGTCGGCGCGACGCTGCCCGGCAACGTCCCGATCAAGGCGGCCAAGCTGCGTGGCGTCGAGTCGTCCGGCATGCTCTGTTCGGCCAAGGAACTCGGCATCGACGCCGATGCTTCGGGTCTGCTCGAACTGCCGTCCGACGCGCCCATCGGCAAGCCCCTGGCCGAATACCT
>DATNJP010000331.1:0-32974 GCA_035603855.1 Luteibacter sp.
TCGCTGAGACAGGATGTCGAATCGGAAACCTCCGGTGGGGCGCCGACCCGGGCCGAAGGCCATTGATACACGGCGGCGGTAGCCGCCCTCCTTTCCGGGTCGCCGAAGCGTGGCCCCGAGGGTGACCCCCGCCGGCTCTTAACGCGACGCCGAACGCACGGCGAGCGCAACCGCGAGGCCGAAGGCGAGCCGACCAGAGCGCGACTCAGCCCGGAGGCCAGGTCATGTGGCGCCCGGCCAACAGGTGCACGTGGATGTGGAAGACGGTCTGTCCGCCGTGGCTGTTCGTGTTGACCACCGTGCGGTAGCCATCCTTCGCGAAGCCCTGCGCACGCGCATAAGCCGCGGCCGCCAGCAAGAGCTTGCCCAATAGTTCGGCATCCTCCGGCTTCGCATCGTCCAGCGTGGCGATGGCGCGCTTCGGAATGAAAAGCACGTGCACCGGAGCTTGCGGATTGAGGTCGCGGAAGGCCAGTACGTCGTCGTCTTCGTAGACGATGTCGGCGGGGATTTCGCGGCGGACGATCTTGGCGAAGATGGTGTCGGTCATTCCGTGCGTTTCCTTGTAAGGATCAGCCGAGCGATTGCCGGCTGCCGAATGCGTGGGCGAGTGTTCCGCGGTCGACGAACTCCAGCTCGCCGCCCAATGGCACGCCGTGGGCCAGGCGCGTGGCACGAATGCCTGCGGCCTTTGCCAGCTGGCCGATGTAGTGCGCGGTGGCTTCGCCTTCGACGGTCGGATTGGTGGCGATGATCATTTCCTCGACCT
Organism: Luteibacter sp.; assembly: GCA_035603855.1. Classification (GTDB taxonomy): domain Bacteria; phylum Pseudomonadota; class Gammaproteobacteria; order Xanthomonadales; family Rhodanobacteraceae; genus Luteibacter. The sequence goes on from DATNJP010000331.1 coordinate 770, forward strand.
CGCCCTCGCCCAGGCGCTCGGCCAGCAAGGGCAGGCCGAGTTCGTCGGGGCCGAGCCCGTCGAGCGGGGACAGGCGGCCGAGCAGCACGAAGTAATGGCCGCGGAATCCCGTGGCCTGTTCGATCGCCGCGAGATCGGAAGGCGACTCCACGACGCAGAGCACGTGCTTGTCGCGGCTCGGGCTCGCGCAGAGCGAGCACACGGGCGTTTCGCTGAAGTTGCGGCAACGCGTGCAGTTGCCGACATCGCGCATCGCCGATTCCAGTGCGGATGCCAGGCGCAGGCCACCCTGCCGCTCGCGTTCGAGCAGATGGAAGGCCATGCGCTGCGCACTCTTTGCGCCGACGCCCGGCAGGCAACGCAGCGCGTCGATCAGTTCGCCCAGCAGGCGGGAGCCGTTACTCATCGTGGTCCGCGGTTATCCGTCAGAACGGCATCTTGAAGCCGGGCGGCAGGTTGAGCCCGGCGGTGACGCCGCCGAGACGGCTGCGGCTGAGTTCGGCGATCTTGTTCACGGCATCGTTGACGGCGGCGGCGACCAGATCCTCGGCCATCTCCGGATCGTCGGCGAAGGCCTGGCGATCGATGTGCACGGCGCGCACTTCATGGCCGCCGGTCATCGTCACGGTGACCAGTCCACCACCGGCGCTGCCGGTGATTTCCGTCTTGGCGAGTTCGTCCTGCGCACGCTTCATCTCGTCCTGCATGCGCTGGGCCTGCTGCATCAGCTGACCGATTTGACCTTTCACGTTCCTGGCTCCACGGGTTTGATCGATTGCGGGATGACGCGTGCGTCGAATTCGCGCTTCAGCGTCTGTACGAGCGGATCGGACTCCATCGAGGCCTCCGCATTGGCCTGCGCGTCACTCTGTGCCTGCGCCCTCCGCTCCGCCGGCGTACCCAGGTTGCCCCGGTCGGCGATGAAGCGGAAGCGGACGCGGCGGCCCAGCGCCTGCGAGACCTTTTCTTCCATCTGGCTGGTAAGCGGTTCCACCGCGAGATGCATGTGCGAAGGCATCAGTGCCAGCACCATGCTCTCGCCGTCGATTTCGCGTAGCGACGAGTTCTGCGCCAGCTGGCCGATCGGACCGCGCAGGTTCGCGCGCTCGACGATGTCGTGCCAGTCGGGCATGCCGTTGGCGTCGACGGCGATCGGACGCGGCGGGGCGGCCGGCGAGGGAGCAGCAGGCGCTCCCGCTGATGGTGCCGCGGCCTGTGCCTGAGTGGGTGCATCGGGGCCGCGCACGCCCGACGGTGCCGCTGCGGGCGGAACCGCGCGCGGTGTCGACGCCTGCTGCGGTGAGGCAGGCGGCGCCGCACGCTGCTGGGCAGGTGCCTGTGACGGCGCGACGCGCGGTGCAGGCGTGCCCTGCCCGGCTTCCGCCGGCCGGAAGGCGAACATGCGCAGCAACACCATCTCGAATCCGATACGCGCATCGGGCGCCATCGGCAGTTCGCGGCGGCCGTTGGTGACGATCTGGTAGTAGAGCTGGACGTCTTCCGGGGCCATGCGCTCGGCGAGCGAGGCCAGCCCCGTATCGCTCTCTTCACCGCGATAACCCGGCACGAGCTGCAGCAGCTGTACGCGGTGCAGCACGGTGGCGAGATCGTCGAGCACGCCGGCGAAGTCCGGCGAGAACGAAGCGATGCGATCCGATTCGGACATCAGCGTCGCGCCGTCACCGGCGGCCAGCGCTTCGAGCACACCGAGCACCTGGCCGCGCTCGACGCTGCCGAGCATGGCGCGGACATCCGCCGCGCGCAGCGCGCCGCCGCCATAAGCGATGGCCTGGTCGAGCAGGGAAAGACCGTCGCGCAGCGAACCGTCCGCGCCATGCGCGAGTTCGCCGATGGCTTCGTCTTCGTATTCGATGCCTTCGGCGCCGAGGATGTGGCGCATCTGCCCGGAGATCTGTTCCGGAAGGAGACGCTTCAGGTTGAACTTGAGGCAGCGCGACAGCACCGTCACCGGCAGCTTCTGCGGGTCGGTGGTGGCGAGCAGGAACTTCACGTGCGGCGGCGGCTCTTCGAGCGTCTTCAGCAACGCATTGAAGGCCGGCTTGGAAAGCATGTGCACCTCGTCGACCAGGTACACCTTGAAGCGACCTCGCGACGGTGCGTACTGCGCGTTCTCGATCACCTCGCGCACATCGTCCACGCCGGTGTTGCTTGCCGCGTCGATCTCGAGCAGGTCGACGAAGCGGCCGGCGTCTACCGCCGTGCAGACGGCGCACTCGCCACAGGGATCGGCCGACTCACCGCGTTCGCAGTTCAGCGACTTGGCGAAGATGCGAGCAATGGTGGTCTTGCCGACGCCACGGGTGCCGGTGAAAAGGTAGGCATGGTGCATGCGCCCGGAGTCGAGCGCGTTGGTGAGCGCGCGGACCACGTGCTCCTGTCCCACGAGTTCGGCGAACTTGCGTGGGCGCCACTTGCGTGCGAGGACCTGATAGGACATGCGTAGTACCTTGGGACGACACTGGATTGTGCCAAGGACCGGGGGGTCGTGAAAGCATGCCCCCGAAAAGGCGATGACCCTGCCAGCCACACCCCGGCACCCGAATCGCCCGCTACCGTTGCTTCCTTCCGGACCTGGCGGAGTTTACGGACTATCGTCGCGGGGGGACCGACAGGGCCACCATAAGAGATAGATGAAACTGGCGGAGAGGGCGGGATTCGAACCCGCGATACGCTATTAACGTATACACACTTTCCAGGCGTGCTCCTTAAACCACTCGGACACCTCTCCGCACTTGTACAGCCTCTTCCCCGGCTTCCTGTCCGGCAAAGAAGCGGAAGGATAACGTCAGCGCCCCGGCGGGGCAAGCGGCGAAGGCCGTCTAACCAGCGGTTGGGCGCGCTGGATGGGGTTCAGGCAAGGCCAGGGCTTCACCCGGACGCGCGATCCGGTAGCCGCGCGAGACCAGGGTCTCGCCGTCCGCGACACTGCCGTAGTGGTAAAGCGCCATGCGGTCGCGCACTTCGACCGGATATTCCCGCTCCAGATCGTCCACGCCGGTGTGCGAGGGATTGCCGATGACGCCGCAGTCGTGGGCGATGAGTTCGCCATTCGCCCCGTGGATGGCCAGTGCTTCCGGTACCGGGCGTGTATCGCCGGTGTAGACGAAGCTGCCGCGCAGGGCCAGGCCGTATGAGGTGCCCTGCACGTGATGGCGCGTGGGAAACACGTCGAACCACAGGCCTTCATGCCAGAAGCCGCGCGTGCATGGCACCAGGTGGAAGGCTTCCCAGTAGTTCACCCCACCCTCGGCCAGCGCGCCGGGATAGTCGGCCACCCTGCCCTGCAGCCACGGCAACAGGGCGGCATGCAGGAACACCTTGGTGCGCCCGCGCCATGCTTCGTCGAACCAGAGTCGGAAGAAAAGGCGTTCCATGCCCGCCACGTGGTCCATGTGCGTGTGGGTCACGTACAGGGCCGGCGGAGGCGTGCCATAGGTGTCCACGTAGCGATCGAGCGTGTCGGGGCCGCAATCCACCAGCAGCAACGGCTGGCCGTCGCGCTCCAGTACCACGGCCGACGAGCCGAGTTCGACGGCATGTGCCGCGCCCGCACCGAGAAAACGCAGGTCCCAGTTCATGCGCGCAGGCTCCGTTCGTACTGTTCCATGAGCGCGGGCCACCATTCGGCGTCGAAGGTGTCGCCCGCCGCATCGCGCGCGCCCAGCTTGATCAGCGAACGCTTCAGGCGCGCCAGGTTCGCGCGCTGCCATACCGTCGATGGCGTGCGCAGGCGACCGCGATCGAAATCGATGAGGTACAGGCCCTCGCCATTCACGAGGATGTTGTGCGCGTTGAGGTCGGCGTGCCAGGCGCCTTCGCGGTGGAAGCGCGCGATGAGGTCGCCGACCTTGCCCGCCAGCGTGGCATTGAAGGCGCCGTCGGCCAGCCGTTCAGCCAGGGTGGACGCCTCGGGAATGCGCAAGGTGATGAGGTCGGCCGAATAACGCAGGCCATGGCGCACGAAACGCGAAGCGAGCGGCGCCGGAACCGGCAGGCCGCGCCGCTCCAGTTCGGCCAGGAGGCGGAATTCACGCGAGCTGCGTGTACGCTCGTCCCCGGTGAACAGGTAGCGATCGCCGAGCAGACGCGCGACCATGCCACCCCGGTGATAGTGCCGGAGGACGGCCTCGCCAGCAGGTGTTTCGATGATCGCCACCCCGCCCCGGCCCCCGGCCTGCGTGCGCAGCGCACCGCGCTCGCGCCAGCGATGGGGCGAGAACCAGTCGGCGTCGACTTGAGGTACACGGGCCGCGTCGAACAGAATCGTGCCGCCCTTGCCCTCCTCCACTCGTTGCTCTGTCATTTGCCGGCCGCCTTCCGCGGCCACTCATCCGGTATCCGATCTTGTCCAGTCTACCAAGCCGTCCACTCCCGCCGGGAGACTCCAGCCTCTGCATCCTGCGCACATCGGCCATCGGCGATGTGACCCATGTGGTGCCGCTGGTCCGCACGCTGCAGGCCCAGGCGCCCTCCACGCGGCTGACCTGGCTCGTCGGCAAGCTGGAGCGCCGGCTGGTGGGCGACCTCCCCGGCGTGGAATTCGTCACCTTCGACAAGGGCAAGGGGCGCGCAGGCATACGTGAGGTGCGTGAGGCACTCACGGGGCGCCGTTTCGACGCCTTGCTGCACATGCAGGTGGCCCTGCGCTCCAACCTGCTCAGCCTGGCCGTGAAGGCCGATCGGCGGATAGGCTACGACAGGGCCCGCTCCAAGGACTTGCACGGTCTGTTCGTGAACGAGCGCATTGAGGCACGGAGCGGCGAGCACGTGCTGGACGCCATGGCGAGTTTCATCGAGCCACTGGGACTAAAGCAGACGGAGGTCCGCTGGGACATCCCCGTGCCGGGCGATGCCCATGAATGGGCCGCGGAGCAGCTTCCGGGCGAGGCACCCACCCTGCTGGTCAGCCCGATGTCGAGCCACACCGTGCGCAACTGGCGCGTGGAGCGCTACGCGGCCGTGATCGACCACGCGATGGCGCGCGGCATGCGCGTGGTCCTCGTCGGGGGTCCTTCCGAGGCGGAACGGGGACTGGCCGACGCGATCCTCGGCGCGGTGCGCGAAGCCCCGATGGACCTGACGGGCAAGGACACGCTCAAGCGTTTCATGGCGTTGCTGGCCCGCAGCGCCATGATCCTGACCCCCGATTCCGGCCCCATGCACATGGCCAACGCGGCCGGCGTGAAGGTGCTGGGGCTGCACGCGGCGAGCAATCCCCACCGCTCCGGCCCGTATTCGGACCGTCGCTGGTGCGTCGACAAATACGACGAGGCCTCACGGAAGTTCTTCGGCAAGCCGGCCTCCGACATCCCCTGGGGCACGAAGATCGAGAAGGCCGGCGTCATGGACCTGGTCCATGTCGACGAGATGATCGACCGTTTCGAGGCCTGTGCGGCACACCTGCGCATACCGCTGAACGGATAAGAACGGTTTATCAGGCCTGGGGAGCGCGGTAGTCCTGGTAGGACTTTTCCTCGACCAGGGTCGAGCCGAGCTTCAGGTTGATCTCGCGCTTGATCGCCGCGCGCTCGTCGTTCTCGATGTAGACCGAGCGGGCGAGCTGGATGAATTCCGCATCGAAGGCCTGGGCACGCTCCTTCATGCGAATGTCGTCCTCGATCTTCCACAGGCGCTGGTTCACCGCGAGCAGGCGGCCGGTTTCCTCGGCGATGTCGACTTCCGACGCCTTGTCGTTCTTCCACGTGGCATCGAGCAGCTCAAGCTCGTTTCGCACGTTGGCCAGCTTCGCCTCGTCCTTGATCTCCTGCAGCTTGATCTGAAGGATCGTCATCTTGTCGATCAGCTCGCCGTAAGAAACGGGGGTCTCGATGAGGCTCATGGCAAATCTCCGGTCGGTCAGGCGCCGGAGGTTAGCAGTTTTGCCGCCCCCGGGCTGCCACCGTAGGCGCGCAAGGCCTCGGCGAGGTGGTCGAAGAGCAGGCGCACGCGCAGGCTGCCGCGCAGGTCCTCGTGGGTCACCACCCACGCATCCAGCGGGACGTTCACGCTTTTCGGGAGCAGCCTGACCAGCCCCGCGCGCCGGGCCAGCGGCACCTGGCAGATACCGATACCGAACCCCGCGCGGATGGCGGCGAGTGCGGCCAGGTCGTTATCGGTGCGCAACTGGAAATGCTCGCGGTGGTACGGCAGGCCCTCCGGCCGGGTGGCGCGGATATAGGCCGTTTCCTCGTCGTAGCCGATCAGCGCGTAGGCCGGAAGATCGGCAAGCCGTGACGGCCGCCCTGCCGTCGCCAGGTAATCCGGATGGGCATGGAGACCCAGCGGAATGCGGCAGACATGACGGGCCACCAGCGCATCCTGCGACGGCGGGGCGTTACGCACGGCAATGTCCGCGTCACGACGCAACAGGTTCTCGGTGCGGTTGGTGGTCGACAGCTCGATCACGATCTCCGGATGCATACGCCGGAAGGCCGCGAGGATCGGCGGCAGCACCTCGACGCCGATCACGTCGCTGGCCGTGAGGCGGACCACGCCGCGGGCCGACGAACGCTCGCCCGAGGCGGCGCGCCGCAACGACGCGGCAGCGGCGGCCATGGATTCCGCATGCGGTTGCAAGTCGAGCGCGGCTTCCGTGGGAACCAACCCTTGGGGACCGCGCGAGAACAGGGGGACGCCGAGCGCCGCCTCCAGTTCACGCACATGTCGCCCAAGGCTCGGCTGGGTCATGCCCAGCAGGCGCGCGGCGCCAGAAAGACTCCCCTCGCGCATCACGGCGAGGAAAGAACGGTAGTGGTCCCAGGCGGGCTCATGGCGGGTCATACAAAAACGTATAGCACCTCTAAGGAATTCTGCAATTCCCGTATAGCCGGCACGGACGCACACTCTGCCGGACTTCACTGGAGATGCGCATGAACACGATTCCCCGCACTGCCCTCGTGCTTGGCGCCACCGGCGGCGTCGGTAGCGAGATTGCCCGCGCGCTGCTCGAGGGTGGATGGCAGGTTCGCGCGTTGACCCGTCGGCGCGGTGGTGGTGACCCGGCCATACGCTGGATGCATGGCGACGCCATGCATCGCGACGACGTCGTCTCCGCGGCGGCGGGCGCCAGCGTGATCGTGCATGCGGTCAATCCACCGGGCTATCGCGACTGGGAGCGCCTTGTCATTCCGATGATCGACAACACGATCGCTGCCGCCCGATCGAGCGACGCGCGCATCGTGCTGCCCGGCACGATCTACAACTACGGCCCCGATGCCTTTCCCTTGCTGCACGAGGATTCGCCGCAGCACGCGGCAACGCGCAAGGGCGAAATCCGCGTGGAACTGGAGCACCGCATGCAGCAGGCGGCGGGCGATGGCGTGCGTTCGCTGATTCTTCGCTGCGGCGATTTCTTCGGCGGCGGCGCAGGCAACAACTGGTTCGCCCAAGGCATCGTCAAGCCCGGCAAGCCGCTGCGCTCTATCCACTACCCAGGTAACCCGTCACTGGGGCACGCATGGGCTTATCTTCCCGATGTCGGCGACACCGTCGCGGCCTTGCTGGAACGAGAGGCTTCACTGGACATGTTCGCGCGTTTCCATTTCGCCGGCCATTTCGTCAGCGGCAATACGCTGCACGCGGCGATTCGCCATGTGGTGGGGAAACCCAACCTGCCGATGCGGAGATTCCCCTGGCCGCTGGTCACGCTCGGCGCGCCTTTCAACGAGACGCTGCGTGAACTGCGCAAGATGCGCTACCTCTGGCAGGAACCCATCCAGCTCGACGGCACGCGGTTGCAGGCGTTTCTCGGGAACGTCCCCCACACGCCGTTGGAACAGGCGGTGCAGGCGAGCCTGGGGATGCTTGGCGTGCTTCCATGAAAAACAGGCGCCGTGTCCACGTGGGAAGCGTGCCATGGCACATCCTTCCGCACCGATGCCGGCACCGGTCGCAACTCAGAGGGAAATCACGCCGAAGCTGCCGAGCAGCAGCACGATGTTGAGACCGAGCACCACCAGCGAGGCGATGATCGCCGCGATGCTCACAGCGGGCCGATTGCGGAAGACGCCCATGATGTCGCCGCGGCTGGTGAACCACACGAGTGCGATCATCGGGAACGGCAACGCGATACTCAGGGCCACCTGGCTCAACACCAGCGCACGCGTGGCATCGACACCGGCGATCACCACGGCGAAGCTTGGCAGCATCGTCACCGCGCGACGCACCCAGATCGGGATATGGAAGTTGACGAACCCCTGCATGATCATCTGCCCCGCCATTGTCCCGACGACGGAACTCGAGAACCCCGATGCGATCAGCGAGACCAGGAAGATCGTCGCCGCGGCGCCGCCGAGTAGTGGCACCAGCGTCTGGTAGGCAGTTTCGATCTTGGCGACATCCGGGTGGCTGCCATGGAACGCGCCGGCGGCCATCACGACCATCGCCAGGTTGATCAATCCGGCCACGGACAGCGCGAGGATCACCTCCAGGTTCGACAGGCGGATGATGCGCCGTCGTTCATCCGTGGTCTTCGGCCGCGCGCGCCGTTCAGTCAGCCCGGAATGCAGGAACAAGGCGTGCGGCATCACGGTCGCACCGATGATGCCGACGGCGATCGCCACCGCTGCGCCGTCGGGCAAACTGGGGACGAAGATCTGCTGGCCCAGCGATTTCCATCCGATCGGGGCGATGAACAGCTCGACGAGGTAGGCAAGTCCCACGACGCCAACGAGCGCGCCGATGGTGAGCTCGAGGCTTCGATATCCCCTGCCCTCGAGGAGCAGCAGTGCATAGGTGACGATGCCCGTGATGCCCATGCCCACCAGCAAGGGCAGATCGAAGAGCAGGCTCAGGCCGATGGCACCACCAAGGAATTCCGCGAGGTCGGTCGCCATGGCCGCAAGTTCGCTCACGACCCACATCAGGTACACGAGCGGCTTGGGCAGGTTGGCCCGGCAGACTTCCGCCAGGCTGTGTCCGGTGACGATACCCAACCGCGCCGACAGGCTCTGGAACAGCATGGCCACCAGGTTGGCCAGCACCACCACCCACAGCAACGCGTAGCCGTAGCGCGCGCCAGCCTGGATGTTCGTCGCGAAGTTGCCGGGGTCGATATACGCGACCGACACGACGACCGCGGGGCCGGCGAAGGGCAGCAGTCCGGACAGCCCGCGCCGGTGCCCGTCGAGCACCTGGCGCATGGCAGGTTCTTCAGGCCGCTCCGGGGAGACTTTCTGAAGCATGCTGCGAATTCCGGCTGGCGGGCGTGACTCCGCTTACGATCACCATACTACAGCCGCGTTTCCACTTCGTTCCGCGACCGCGCAGGCACTTCCGCAGGGGTCGCCTCGATTTCCACGGCGTGTTCACTGGGCCGGATCGGCTTGCCACGCGCGTCCGCGACGCCCCGCGTGAGTTCCGCCCCGAGCAGCACGATGACCGATGAGTAGTAGGTCCATGTGAGCAGCACGATGAAAGCCCCGGCCGGTCCATAGGCGCCGCCGATATTCGCGTATTCGATGTAGAGCCCGATGGCGTACTTGCCAGCGAGGAAGAGAACCGTGGTGAGGACGGCGCCGATCAGCGCCTCGCTCCAGTCGATTACGGCATCCGGCAGCACCTTGTACATCGCGCCGAAGGCGACGGCGAAGACCAGTACCGAGATCGCGTACTCCACGGCCTTCCATGCCGCGGTGTCGCCGCGGATCAGGGTCTGGATGAGCGCACTCACGACGAACGACACGATCAGCATGAAGGTGATGCCACCCAGGAGGGCGAAGGCCCGTGCCCTGGCACGCAGCCACGCACCCACGGCTTCGCCCGGCTTGGCCTTCACGCGCCATACGCGATCCAGCGTGCCTTGCAACTGGGCGAAGACCGCCGAAGCACCGAATAGCGTAACGACGATGCCGATGACTCCCGCGATATCGCCCAGCTTCGGGTGCGACTTCGCGCTGGCGATGACGCTGTCCAGTGCCTCGGCGGCCCGCGTACCCACGACACCGGCCAACGCCTCGGACAGCTCACCCTGCCATGCCGGATGCAGCATGGCGACGATCCATACCAGCAGGAGCAGCAGTGGCGCGAAGGACAACGCGGCATAGAACGCGAGCGCGGCGGCACGGGTCATCAGCTCGTCGTCGCTGAAACCCTCGATAGCGGAAAGGACCGTGCGCTTGATGCCACCCAGGGCCGCTCTCATGCTGTGTCTCCGTGTCATTACCGGCACCACCATCGGCGGACAGCGATAAAGGCGGGGCGCACGAGGTGTGAAGACGGGCACAAGGAACCCGTCCGCGACCACGGGCTAGAATGCGCGGATGGCCCTGACCCTGTTGATAGCCGACGACCATCCAATGTTTCGTGGCGCCCTGCTCCACGCGCTGGCCGAGCCCCTGCGCGGCGGCCGTGCGCTGGAGGCGGCGAGCCATAGCGCGATGGAAGCGGTGCTCGCGAGCGGCGAACCTGTCGACCTTGTCCTGCTCGACCTGACCATGCCGGGCGCGATGGGCTTTTCGTCGCTGCTGTGGCTGCGTGGCGAGCATCCCGATATACCCGTGCTGGTGGTCTCCTCGAACGACCACCCACGCAATGTCCGTCGTGCGCAGCAATTCGGTGCCGCGGGCTTCGTCTCGAAATCGGCACCGGCGGAAGTGTTACGCGACGCGGTCACCGAGGTGATGAACGGAGGCACGGCCTTCGCCGCTGCGCGTGCCGCCCGCAGCGACGAGGATGAACGCCTTGCCGCAAGGCTGGCACGGCTCACGCCGGCACAGTTCCGCGTGCTCATGCTGATCGCCGAAGGCCTGCTCAACAAGCAGATCGCCGCCGAGTTGGGGTTGGCCGAAAACACCGTGAAGATCCACGTCACGGCCGTGCTGTCGAAGCTCGAATGCCGCTCGCGTACCCAGGCCGCCGTGCTCGTGAAATCCCTCGATCTCGACGAGGGTGTCGACGGCTCTCACCCCGGCTGACCGGCCAGCATCAGCAGTCGGCTCATGACGGCGCGCAAACGAGCCGGCGCCAGGGGCTTCACCAGGTAACGCAGGCCCGCGGCGTGCGCACGCTCGATATCCGCCGCGCTCGGCGCCGTGGCGATGAGCACCGTGGGCGGTGTCTCTCCCCAACGGGAGGCGAGCGCCGCGCGCAATTCCTCGCCGACGACCCCGTCGAGCGGATCTTCCTGCAACAGGATCGCCGGCGGCTCGTCCGTCTCGGCCAGGCGAAGCGCGGCACGGGCGCTGCTGGCGGAAACCACGTCGCAACCCCATGACGACAGCAGCGCGGCCGTGGTTCGTCGCGTGTCGACGTCGGCGTCGATGAGGAACACGCGCTTGCCGGTGAAGAGGGACTCCTCCTCGACGTCTCCGGCCGCCGGCGCGGCCGAGGTGCCCTCGTCGGCGAACGGCACGGTGATGGAGAACACGCTGCCCCGCCCTGGCCAAGAACGGACCGATACGGTGGCACCGAGCAGCTTCCCGATACGTTCGACGATCGACAAACCGAGACCCGCGCTCCGTCGATCGCGATCGACGCCGTTATCCAGGCGCAGGAATTCGTCGAAGATCGCGCGGGTCTTCGTCTCCGGGATGCCGATGCCCGTGTCCCATACTTCGATACGCGCTTGTGCCCCCTCGCGGCGCACGCCGATCAGCACCCGCCCGCGTGGCGTGTAGTGGATGGCGTTCGAGAGAAAGTTCTGCAGCACGCGGCGCAACAACAAGCCATCGCTACGCACGACGACCGTGGTATCGACCACATCCAGGGCCAGCCCGCGCGCACCCGCCAGCACGGCGAACTGTCGCGCCAGGTCGGCGATCATTGGCCCCAGCGGAAGCGCCGTGAAACGCGCCTCGACCGCACCGCCTTCAAGGCGCGAAACATCCAGAAGGCTTGCCAGCATGTCATCCTGCGTGTCGAGCGCACTGCGTATCCGTTCGAGCAGTTGCAGTTCCTCGTGCGCCAACGAACCACTGGCGAGTGCGCCAGCGAACATGCGCGCAGCGTTCAACGGTTGCAGCAAATCGTGCACCGCGGCGGCGACGAACCGCGTCTTCGACCGGTTGGCCCGCTCAGCCTCCGCCTTAGCCTCGTGCAGATCGCGCGTGCGCTCGTCGACGCGGCGTTCCAGCGATGCGGCCAGCGTGCGCAGTTCGCGCGCCGCAGCCTTGTACGCCGTGATGTCGGCATAGCTGGTGACAAAGCCACCGTCGGGCAGTGGATTGCCGCGAATCTCGAAGGTGATGCCGTCCGGACGCTCGCGCTCATACATGTGCGGGCTGCCCGCGCGCAGATAGTCGAGACGACGCTGGATGGCCTCCTCGACGTCGCCGGGACCGAGAAGGCCGCGCCGCGCGTTGAAGCGGAACAGGTCCTCGATGGGGCGGCCCACGCGCAGGAGCTCGTCCGGGAAACCGAAGATCTGTTGGTAACGCGAGTTCCAGGCGACGAGGCGCAGTTGTGCATCGACGACGCTCACACCCTGCGGCAGATGCTCGAGATTGCCGTGACCACCCTGCGTGGCCTCGTGAGCGGCCGCGACGACGCTGTCCTGTGCCGAGCGCAAGGCTGCGGCGTGGTGCGCCACCATGCGCTCGAGTTCCTCACGGCTGCGTTGGCGCAGCCGCGCCAGGCGGATGCGTTGTTGCAGGAACAGGCCGAACAGGATCAGCGGCAGCCAGCCCGCGAGGACGACCAGGGCCGCATTGCGCCCCGCGACGACGGCGGGCCGCGCATCGGCGAGCAGGTGCAACGACCAGTCCTGCTGTGGCAAGGGCAGCGCCCGCCAGATCACTTCATGCGGAAGCGGCGGGGTATCGACGCGTACGCGAAGCGCCCCGTCACCGGCGTCACCAAGGACGCGTCGCTGGATGGGCTGCAAGGGACGGTCGCCATACTGGCGGGTGCCGTCGATGGCCGCCACGTCGCTGGCATCGAGCGCATGCAGCGTGCGGTACATCCATTCGCCCGCGCGGTTGTCGAGGAAGATGACCCCGTGCCGGTCGGCAAGGAGCACGATGTCTCCGCCACGCGACCAGTCGTTGCGCACCTCGTCCAGCGTGATCTTCACCACCACGACGCCGACATGCCGGCCGTTGTCGTCGTCGACGGCGCGCGCGATGAAGTAACCGGCGACATTCGTCGACACACCCAGCGCATAGAAGGTGGCGCGCCCGTCGCGCATGGCGTCCTGGAAGTACGGACGGAAGCGGTAGTCGAGACCGACATTGCTTTCCGGCGTATTCCAGTTGTTTGCCGCCACCGCGCGGCCATCGCGATCGAGCAAGGTGAGTGTCGACGCATGCACCGCGCCGTTGGCCCGCTCCAGCTTCGCGTTGAGCGCCGAGGCATCGAGGGCCGACGAAGGGCCCGAGAGCGCTGCGCGAAGTTCGGGATCGAGCGCCAGCACGTCCGGCAGGACGGTGAAGCGGTCGATCAACCGCTGCACCGCCAGCGCGTGCAGGTTGAGACGGTCGGCCGACTGGGTGGCGATGCCGGCCAGCGCGCGATGCCATGCCCACCAGCCGCCTAGCGCCGTGCTGGCAGCCACGGACGCCGCCAGCACGATCAGCCAGAAAATACGGATGGGACGGCGCCGGGACATGGCTTCCAATGGGCAGTTGCCTAGCGGCGCATCCTCGCATATCGCCGGGTCCCCTAGCCGGAATGTGCTATGGGCCGGGCGGCGTCGAGGGGCTACAAAGCGGCACCGCCTTTTTCCGGGCGCTAACGCCGTACCGTCATGCCCCTTCGCTCCGCCACACCCGCAGCCCCCCAGCCTTTCTATCGCCAGACCTATGCGCAGGTGCTCGTGGCGATCGCCCTGGGCGCGGTGCTGGGCCATTACTGGCCGGCTTTTGCTGAATCGCTGAAGCCCCTGGGCGACGCCTTCATCAAGCTGGTGAAGATGATTATCGCACCGGTGATCTTCCTGACCGTCGTGACCGGTATCGCGGGCATGCCACACCTCCACGCCGTGGGACGCGTGGTGCTGAAGGCGATGATCTACTTCCTGGTCTTCTCCACCCTGGCGTTGATCGTGGGCCTCGTCGTGGCCAACGTGGTGCAGCCAGGTGCCGGCCTGAACATCGACCCGGCGACGCTTTCGACGAAAGAAATTGCGACCTACGCCTCCAAGGCGCATGACATCTCGCTGACCGGCTTCCTGCTCGACATCATCCCCGATACCGTCGTCGGCGCGTTCACGTCGGGAAATATCCTGCAGGTGCTGCTCTTCGCCGTGCTGTTCGGCATCTCGCTGACACTGGCCGGTGAACGCGCGCGGCCCGTCGTGGCGTTCTTCGACGCGCTGACCGAACCCGTCTTCAAGCTGGTGCACCTGCTGATGAAGGCCGCCCCGATCGGTGCGTTGGGTGCCATCGCTTTCACCATCGGTCGTTACGGCATCGGCTCGCTGTCGAACCTGCTGTTCCTCGTCGCCACCTTCTACCTCACGTCGCTGCTTTTCGTGCTGGTGGTGCTTGGCGCCGTCGGCAAGATCGCCGGATTCTCCATCTTCCGCCTGCTGCGTTACCTCAAGGCCGAGCTGCTGTTGGTACTGGGCACGTCGTCCTCCGAGGCCGCATTACCTTCGTTGATGGAAAAGATGGAGAAGGCGGGCTGCGACAAGTCGGTGGTCGGACTGGTCGTGCCGACCGGCTATTCCTTCAACCTGGACGGCACCAACATCTACATGACGCTTGCCGCGCTGTTCATCGCGCAGGCCACGAATACGCCGCTTACGCTGGGTGAACAGATCGCCCTCTTGCTGGTGGCCATGGTCAGCTCGAAGGGCGCGGCCGGCGTCACCGGCGCGGGGTTCGTGACGCTCGCAGCGACGCTCTCCGTCGTGCCGTCACTACCCGTGGCGGGCATGGCGCTGATCCTGGGTGTCGACCGCTTCATGAGCGAATGCCGCTCCCTCACCAATTTCATCGGCAACGCCGTGGCGACGATCGTCGTCGCCCGCTGGGAGGGCGCACTCGATCGCGACGCCCTCGATGCCGCCCTTTCCAATCGCGCCAGCGACGGCGCCACCACGCTCATCGCCACACAGGGGAAACAACCATGAACACACTTCGAGTCGCGCTACTGGCGGCCGCCGTCGCGCTTGCCGCCAGCGGTCCCGCCATGGCCCAGGCCGCGCCGGACGCCGGCAAGCCGGTCACCATCGACCTCTGGCCGGGCACGCCGCCTGGCGGTGGTGGCCCCAGCGGCCCGGAACGCATCGGTCAGTCGGGCACGGGCGTCGGCGCCGTTTCCAATGTCAGCAAGCCGCGCATCGAGGTGTACAAGCCGTCGCGTCCCAATGGGGCGGCCGTGATCCTCATCGGTGGTGGCGGTTACTTCCGCATCGGCATCGGTCACGAGGTGATGCCGACCGCGAAGTGGCTCGCCGCGCTCGGCGTCACGCCGGTGGTGCTGTATTACCGTCTTCCGGCCGACCACTGGCCGGCCGCCGCACCGTTCCAGGATGCGCAGCGCGCCGTGCGCGTCCTTCGCGCCCACGCCGCCGAACTCGGCATCGATGCGAAACGTATCGGCGTCGTCGGCTTCTCCGCGGGCGGCAACCTGGCGGGTATCGCTGAAACGCGCTTCGCCGACGGTTTCTATCCGGCGGTTGATGCCGCCGACCAGCAATCGGCACGACCGGATTTCGCCGGCCTCATCTACCCCGTGGTGTCGCTGCAGAAGCCGTACGACACGACGCGATCCAGCCGTGAACTCGCCACGCAGTCCGATTCGGTGCAGGCGTACTCCGTCGAGCTGCACGTGTCGCATGACACGCCGCCCACCTTCCTCGCCCAGGCCGCCGACGATCCGATCGCGAACATCGGCAACAGCCTGGTGATGTTCGACGCGTTGCGGAAGAACGGCGTCGACGCCGAACTGCACGTGTTCGACAAGGGTGGCCATGGCTGGGGTCTTGGCGATCCCGGTTCCGCGGTGTCCGCGTGGCCGCGCTTGTTCGCCGCCTGGGCACGCCGCGCAGGCTTCTTCTCATCGGTGGATACCGGACCGTTCGCCATGCCGGCGGCCACGCCGCAAGCACCTGCGGCAGGCGACGACGCCGGCCCGGATGACAACTGACCGCCACTGACGACGAGACGCATGCCATGAAGACAAGCCAGTCCCGCCTTTATCCGGCGATCGCCGCCGTGTTGTTCGCCGGCGCATCCACTCCCCTGTTCGCCGCCGACCAGGTGACGAACGCCCAACTCCTGAAACTCATCAAGCAACAGGCCGCGCAGATCGACGACCTGAAGAAGCGCCTCGCCGCCGTCGAGACCGAGCACCAGCCGGCCGCGACGACGACGACCGTCGCGAGCGCGCCCGTCGCCACCCCAGAGGATCGACAGCAGGCACAAGTCGATGCCGCCATCGCGGACACCCGCGAAAGCGAACTGGCCGTGGCGATGGCCCGTGGCGGCACGACCAAATCCTCCGGTGGCGGTGCCCGCTGGGGTCGCGCCGGCGAGGCAGGTCCCACCTTCCGCAGCGACGATGGCTATTTCACGTTCAAGCCCGATGGCCGCCTGCTGGTCGATTTCACGCGCACCAAGGGTTCGAATTACGACACCCGCAACATCAGCGGCGCGCAGATCACCAGCGCGCGCCTCGGCGGCGAGGGCACGATCGGCAACCTCGGTTACCACGTGGAGGCGGATTTCGCGGACAACGTGGTGGCGCTGCGCCAGACCTACCTCACCTACTCGACGAAGATCTTCGGCAACACCACGAAGTTCTATCTCGGTAACTTCCTCAAGGACCTCGGCACCGAAGGTTCATCGGAGTCCGCGCGCGTGCCGTTCATGCTGCGCAACGCCGCCACGGCGGTGGGCCAGCCGGTGATCAGCTACTTCGGCATGGGCGGCCAGATGCGCATGTACGGCAGCAACTGGCACTTCAGCCTCTCGGTGAACGGCAACGCGCCGAACAGCTCCACGTCGGGTACCAACACCGATAGCACCACCTACCTCACCCGCGCGCACTGGAATCCGTGGAAGACCGAAGACGGCTTCCTGCACGTCGGCGCCTGGTACTACTACGAGAAGATCAGCGACGGCGTCACCAGCATCAACAACACGCCGGCCATCGCTCTCGATTACAACGACAACCTCGCGGTGTCGGCCAGCTCCATCGCCAACCCCACGCAGGATCACGGCAAGGGTTTCGAACTCGGCGGCGTCATGCGCAACTTCTGGCTGATGACCGAGTACGGCAAGCGCACGATCGATTCCAGCACGGCCGATTCGGTGAGCCGCCATGGTTCGAGCTTCGCGGCAGGCTGGATGATCACCGGCGAAGCACCGGGGTTCTCCAGTCGCTCGGGTAGCTGGAAGGCCGTGAAGGTGAACGATCCGGTCACCTCCGGCGGCTGGGGCGCGTTCGAGCTTGCCGGACGCGTGGACCATTACGACTACTCCGACGCACCGCGCGGCGGCCTCGGCAAGAGCTATACGCTGGGCCTCAACTGGTACCTCAACGACTGGTCGCGCCTGATGCTCAACTACGTCCACTGGAACACCGACAACAAGGTCGGCAACTTCCAGGGGCCGGATGCGGGTAATTCGCTGGCGGTACGGGCACAAGTCGTTTTCTGACGCCCTTCCCGCTTCCTTCGGAATGGCGCCGCATGATGCGGCGCCATTCTTTTGTTCAGCATCCGCCGCTAAAGGCATGGCTATCGCTGCCGATGTTCCTTCTCATCCGCAGAGGGACCGCCATGTCCGTACAGCACGCCCGCCACCTAAATCTCCGTGCCGCCCTTGCTGAACTCGAACAGGAAGGCATCGTTGGCTATGACGAGCAGGCCGAACACATCGGCAACGTCACGGCGCAGCGACTGGAGGCCATGGACCAGGGCGCCGAGATCGACACGCATTTTTCCGAACACATGGAGTGGGCGCTGCATCGGCGCCGTGGCTGGATGGACGAGGTGCATGAGGACGATCCGCTCGAGGGATGATCGATCCGTCACCCTTTCTGCACGCGCCTTCGCCTAGGTCGCGACCGGTACGAACGCTGAATTTCAAAAGCGAGAACCACGACACGTTTTCGGCAAATTCACCCATCACCGGGATCATGGACGATCACAGGGCAGCAGCCAGGAGGCTGCGATGGAACGATCAGCCGAGTGGGTCATGAACTGGACGGATCTCATCCTCGATTCGTCCGCCATGCGTGAAGCGGCACACCAGGGCGACCTGGACGAAGTGCGTGTCCGCGCACGCGCCATCGCCTCACGAGCAAACCGGCACGGCTACGTCACGTTGGCCATGGCCGCGGCGGTCCTCGTCGAGCGCCTTGCGTTCGGTGGCGACGTGCATCCGTCTGCCTACGCGCCGTCGATCGATGAGATATCGCGGCATGTCGATGCGATCGGGCGTGAGTTGATGAATTAAACGGAGCGAGTCAGCCCGTACGACAGGTCGATTCGGCGCGAATCCGATCGACGGATATTGCGATGAACAGTCAAGATCATCGCGGTCAGCAAGCATGACACTGTGCCTTCGTATATTCAGGCGCTAGCTCGTGTGAACATCATTGACAGCGACTCCGTTCCGTCTAACGTAGGGGACTCTCCTTCCCACGCACGAAGACACCTCCTGTCCATCGGAGGAAGCTTCATGGTGGCAGGCTTTCTCGCGTTAGGCAGCGTGCGTGCCTCAACGGGGTTCCCAGTCAAATCTACCAAGGCGGCCTTCGTGACAGATCTCAAATCCCTCCTGGCGAGCCTCGAGTCGGGCAAGCACTTGTTTAGCGACACCCTGTCATTCGTGTCCGCGCACTATCAGTATCATCCGCAGGCATTTCGCAACGGCGATCTTCAGAATGCCGCGGGTGAAAACGAAGGCTCATGCAAGACGCTGGGCCTCGCGAAACTCGAAGGCTTCAGCGACCAGCAAGCGCTCCTGGCATTCGGCGAGCACTACCGGCACGTACTGGAAACGCCGGAAGGCAGCGATCATGGCAACATCCGCAACCTGATGGCCCACGGTCTCGCGGGCGTGGCGTTCGCGGCCCCACCGCTGACCCGCGTTTAGTTAGCGCGTGCCTAGCTTCCCTTTGCCATTCTGCTTCAGACTCTCAACGCCTGCTGCTCTACGTCACTGACGCACGTGTCAGCGGCTTTGTGAAGAAATTGCTTTACCAACGCTGCATGATCCGCACGAAGCGCATCGTGTGTCGGCGCGTTCTCGGGGTCGGTCGGCTCGACATTGCACATCTGTTGCGCAAGCAATGCACCGGTCTTTCCATCAATCAGGCGGACGCGCGCCGCGTACATGACACGGTATTTGCTCCACTTGTTTGGGTAGTAGCTGTACATCCAGTACATCGTTCTGACGTCGAGGATGACGTCAGCACCGGGATAGGTCTTCACTAGTGATGACGGGTTGTCATCGGTAGCGACTGTATCCGAGACTGGAAGTACGGTGCTCGCGTGCCTTGCCGCCATGTCGCTTGCGAGCCGCTGACTGATCTCGATAGCCGGGTCGTCGATGTTCTCGTTCTTTACCATCTGGTTGCCCGCACTGACCATGGCGAAGCCACCGATCATGCCAAACAGTGCTTTTCCGGTCGTCATCGCGGCAAAGTCCGGCTTTGCGTAATGCGAAAGCACGACATGCTTGCCTTGCAACGTAGACTCGGGAGCCAACGATTTGGTCGGCAAAGGCGTGCACCCACTCAGAACGACGGCAATGGCCGCCGCGCAGCAGAGCTTCTTCATGTTCTCCCCTGTCAGTCCCCTCAGCTGAGGGGTCGGTGACATCCTAGCAATGGGCTTGAATGCCGGTCCAGAGCCTGGTTTCTGCCTGTTCGCGCGGTGAGCGGGCGTCTCCGCAAAAACGGCCATGCCGTAAATCAGGATTGCCTAGAGTCGTGCTCGCAACGAGATATCTATTCATTCGAGGCAGTTGTTGCGCCTCAGGGGCGGTAAGTGACGTTTGTTCCATCAAGCATAGGAACAACGAGGGAACGAAGTTCAACCCGTCTCGGTGACGAGGATGTCTCCCACGCAGCGCCTGTCCTCGTCGGTGGTGTGGTGCAGGAATGCCCAGTGTTGCCTGGACGTACCTGTCAGTCCTGCAGGGTAAGTCACACGTAGTGAGCGGTGCTCGCCGTACATGTAGAACTCGAGGGTGGTCGAGGGCGCGCGCGTGGACGCGGATGTGAAACCGGCATGGAGAAGGTCGTCGCTCATGCGCGCGGGCGAAACACATTCGAAGTCCCGCACGAATATGTGCACGATACTATCGTGCGATCCGGCGTAGCCCTTATAGGGTGAAGGCCTATAGTTCAACGTTAGCGATGCGCCGGAGTTTGCCTCCGGGCCCGGTATCCAGGCATCGTAGTCATCGGTTGCCCGCGTCCTGTAGACCAGCGTCACACCGAGCGAACGCTCAATGGTACTTGCATCGATCGGCCGTCGTGGGGAACTCAGAAGATGCACGACCTCGTTCCAGTTCGGGTGCGGGGCTACCGGTACCGCAACTTGCGAAGCGATACCCGTCAAGGGCAAGAAAAGCGTCCACAACGCCGCCCCCAAAGCCCAACGATCCATTCTGCGTTTTTCCATGCTTTCGCACCCCCTGCATCTCGTCCATGCTTCCTTGCGTGCGCGAGGAAGCCCTGATCCAAAATAGCGGTTTCGACCATCGCTTCCTAGGCTGACTTTGCCGTGGATCGCTGTCAGTTGCGGGATAGAACCGAGGACTCGACGTCGCGTTGCTGACGGTCACGGCGTCTGTTTCTGCGGGGCGGACTTGCCCAGTGCTTTATTCATTTCATCGGAAACACACAATCAAGAACGTGAACTTCCTTAGATAGCGCGCAAACGCCTTCGCTTTTCATCCCGCTGTGTGCACGGTGCGCAAGTCTTTAGCTCGATCGATGCCGTTTAGACCGCTGGCTCATCGCGGTAAAAGCCGCTATTCCGTAGACGAGGATACCGAGGGGCATGCTCGCAAGGAACGCGAGAAAATTAAGCGGAGAGCCTTCGTAAACAGCGTGCTCGGAATACCCGATATTGATGGGCAGCACGAGGGACTGAAGAAGAGTGTTCTGCCAGAACACGATTCGCGATGCGAGCTCGTATCCGTATTCATTGGCAATGACTGATAGCCCCATGAGCGCGAACGTTGCTATCGCTCCAAGGACGAAAGCCAGAGCCAGGCGCCAACTCATACCATCCCGACCAATTCGGCGGTCGCGATACTTGTTCATTCGAACATGCTCGGTGCCCTCCCCTTGGGCATGCCCAGCTTGCCGATGACTCTTCCTCCGTGCAAGGTCGCCAAAAAACGAAGGCCCCGCATTGCTGCGAGGCCTTGGTCTGTACTGGCGGAGAGGGTGGGATTCGAACCCACGGTACGCTTACACGTACGCCTGATTTCGAGTCAGGTACATTCGACCACTCTGCCACCTCTCCGTGAACGGTCGACGGCAAGGGGTGAGCCCTGCCGGGCCCGCAATGATAGTGGGTCTTTTCTGCCGTGACAACAGGCTTTTGATGGGGCATCCTGCCTTCATGATCGAGTTCGGACATGGCACGCATACGGGGCTTCGCCGTACGCGAAACGAGGATACCTATTACGCCGACGCGGGCCTGGGACTGTTCCTGGTCGTGGACGGCATGGGCGGCCACCAGCACGGCGAGGTCGCCTCGGCGACCGCTCGCGACGGGGTCGTGGCCCAGGTCGCTGCCGGGCAGTCCCTGATCGACGCGATCCAGCGGGTGAACGAGGCCCTGATCGCCCGGTCCAGCGGGCTGGCCGAGTCGCGCCCCATGGGCACGACCATCGCCGCTGTGCGGATCAGCGGACGCGCTTATGAGGCGGCCTGGGTCGGTGACA
Source organism: Luteibacter sp. (assembly GCA_035603855.1). Lineage (GTDB taxonomy): Bacteria > Pseudomonadota > Gammaproteobacteria > Xanthomonadales > Rhodanobacteraceae > Luteibacter. Next base: position 22,588 of record DATNJP010000331.1, read on the forward strand.
GCCGGATCTATCGCTGGGACGGATCTCTCGAGCGCCTCTCGCACGACCATTCCATTGTCGAGGCGCTGGTCGAGGCCGGCGAACTGACCGAGGCGCAGGCCCGGGCGCATCCCCAGCGGAGCGTCCTGACGCAGGCCCTTGGGATCACCTCACCCGAGCAGTTGCATATCGGCCTGGCACGCGGCGAGCTTTCGTCGGGGGCGCGGCTGTTGCTGTGTACGGATGGGCTGACCGACGAGGTCGACGATAAGCGGATTGGTGAGATCGTTTCGCGGACGGATATCGCTGCGCAGGAGTGTGTCGATCACCTGGTGCTCGAGGCGCTGGGTGGGAGTGCGCGGGATAATGTTACGGCGATTTTGTTGCGGGCTGCTGGGTAGGTTGGGGTATTGCCGCTGGTGAGGCATCGCCGCTGAAGCGGCTCCCACATTCCACATCCCACACCCCACACTTCCCATTCCACATTCCACATGGCAGCGGCGGGGGGGCTTCCGTTTTGGGATTAGTGGACGGTTTCGGATTCTAGTTTGCGCCAGATGCTCTGGCCGCCGGCGGCTTTGTCGATGGCGTCGAGGCGCTGGCTGTGCAGTTGCAGCTCTTCCGTGGTCGCGCGCAGGACGATGGGCCGCCGCGTGATGATGATGTCGTTCAGCGCGTGGTTGTTGCGGTTGTCCGCGGTCGCGTCGAAGGCGAAGTCCAGGGCCACCTGGCCCGAGGTCATCGCGACGTAGACTTCCGCCAGCAACTGCGCATCGAGCAGACCGCCATGGAGATCACGGCGTGTGTTGTCGACACCGAGGCGCTTGCACAGTGCGTCGAGGCTGTTGCGCTGGCCGGGGTACATGGTGCGCGCCATGGCGAGCGTGTCGAGCACCGTCGCGTGGTCGGTCACCTGTCCGTACTGCGCACCGAGCAGTTTCAGCTCGGCGTTGATGAAGCCCACGTCGAACGCGGCGTTGTGGATGATCAATTCCGCACCGCGGATGAACTCGAGGAACTCGTCCACCTTGTCGCGGAAGAACGGCTTGTCGACGAGGTCTTCGTCCTTGATACCGGTAACGGCGCTCGCCTCGGCGTCGATTGCGCGTTCGGGATTGAGGTACGTGTGGAAGTGGTTGCCGGTGGGACGGCGACCGATCATTTCCACGGCACCGATTTCGATCAGGCGGTGCCCGAGGTGCGCTTCGAGGCCGGTGGTTTCCGTATCGAGGACGATCTGCCTCATGCCACCTTCCCCTTCGCCTTGTAGATGATGGCCTGGTCGCGCGCGGCGACGTCGACGCGCTCGTTCTCCACGTGGCCGTTATGCCCCTTCACCCATTCCCAGGTGACGGTGTGCGCGGCAGCGGCCGTGTCGAGGCGAATCCACAGGTCCTGGTTCTTCACCGGTTTCTTGTCGGCGGTTTTCCAGCCGTTGCGGCGCCACTTCGGTACCCACTCCTGCACACCCTGCATGACGTACTTCGAGTCCGTCATGAGATGCACCTTGCAGTGGCGCGTGAGTGCTTCCAGCGCGGAGATCGCGGCCATCATCTCCATGCGGTTGTTCGTCGTGTCGGCTTCACCGCCGGACAGCATCTTCTCCACGCCCTTGGCACGCAGCAGCGCGGCCCAGCCTCCCGGGCCAGGGTTGCCCAGGCACGCGCCATCGGTAAAGGCTTCAACAGTATCGGTATCGGTCATGGAGTCTTTCAGGTAATCGATTCACGGGCATTGCGGCGCGCACCGGAGGCGAGCGTGCCGGGCATGGGTGCCGGTACGGCGGCCGCACGGGGGCGCAAGGGTACCGCTGCCGGACGCTTTTTGCGCGCCACGAGAAAATATCCGCCACCGACGATCGATTCGCCCACGGCCGTGCCGCCAGCGCGCGGCCAGGCACTGCCTACGCGACGCGGCATGGACAGTTCGAACTCATCGCGAACGAGACGCTGGCTCCACCACCACGGCCAGGTCAGGCGTGGACGCGTGCCGCGGCTCTGACGGGCCACCCACGGGGACCACAGGCCGACCGGATGGATGCCGGTGATGGCGAGCATGCCGCCCGGGGCGAGCACGCGTATGGCCTCGTCGAGGAGGTTGTCCTGGCGGGCGGTGGTCTCGAGGGCATGGCGCAGGAGCACCACCCCGAACGCCTCGTCGGCGAACGGGAGGGCCTCCAGGCCGCTCGCGTGGACATCCCCACCCAGGACCGCCCCGGAGACCCGCACGGTCGCCCAGTGCCCCAGCAGCGGGATCGCCGGCGGTTCGGCAGGCGCAGAGGTGGTGAGATGGAGGCCGTGATCGCCCGTACAGCGCGCCAGCAGCGGCGCAAGCGCCCTCGCTTCGTCGGCCAGGAGCTTGCCGATCTGCGGTGTCGCGTAGATGTCGGGGACGAAAGTAGGCATGTGGGTCGAGTGTAGTGGGGTTGAACGGGAGCCGCATGGGTTAACGACTTGCTAACGAGTGGGATATACCCGGCTGATATATTCCGGCGTCCCCGCCCGGTATGGATGTCTTCCCGGCGGCCATTTTCTGGGTGTTCGCGCCCTATCGACGTAGCGGAGTTCGCCCGATGCATTGGGTTCCCGTCGCGGCCTTGAGCGACAACTACATCTGGCTGGTCGCCGATGACGAAGGCAACGCCTTCGTCGTGGATCCCGGTGAAGCCGCCCCCGTTGAAGCCGCGCTCAAGCAGCGAGGCTGGCGGCTGACGGCCATCCTTCTCACGCACCATCACAAGGACCACATCGGCGGCGTGTCGGACCTGGTCCGCAACCACGACGTGGAGGTCTACGCCTCAGGCGACCCACGCATCCAGCCGAAGAACCAGATCGTCGAAGACGGCGACACCTTCACACTGGATGCGCCGAAGGCCACCTTCAAGGTCATCGCCGTTCCTGGCCACACCACCTCGCACATCGCCTATGTGGGCGAGGGTTTCCTGTTCTGTGGCGACACCTTGTTCAGCGTCGGCTGCGGCCGCCTTTTCGAAGGCACACCGGAGCAGATGCTCGCCTCCCTGGACCGTTTCGCCGATCTGCCGCCGGAGACCCTGGTCTGCTGCGCGCACGAGTACACCGCGGCGAATATCCGTTTCGCGCTCAGCGTCGATCCGGACAACGGCCCCCTGCGCCTCCGTCGTGACGAGGTGGCGCGTCTTCGCGAGGAGGGCCGGCCCAGCGTGCCGAGCCGCCTCGGCGATGAGATCGCCACCAACCCGTTCCTGCGCGTGGACAGTGAGGCTATCGCCGACTGGGTCCAGGCGCATGGGGCGGACCACGCCACACGGACGGAGCGCTTCGCCGCGCTGCGCCGGGCCAAGGATAGCTTCGCCGCATGAACACACTGACCCGCCGCCTGTTACCGACGCTCATCCCGTTCGTGCTCACGGCCTGCGCAGGTAGCGTGCCGCGACCGGTGCCGCAAGCCCCGGTGGCGGTGACGCCGGTCGCCCCCGTCGAAGACGTGGCGATGTCGCCGAAGATGCTCCGTCCCGCTCCGCCCGTCGACTTCTGGTCGGACATGCGCGGCAGCTTCGCGATGCCGGGTTGCGAGGCCGATCCGCAGGTCATGGCGTGGGCGCATACGTATACGAAGATGCCGAACCGTTTCGAGCAGCAGGTGAACGAAGTCCTGCCGCTGATCGTGTACGCGCACAAGTCGGCGATGCAGCACAGCGTGGCGGGCGAATTCGCCCTGCTTCCGTGGGTGGAAAGCCAGTACCGTCACGTGCCGGGTGCGAAGAACCGTCCGGCTGGGATGTGGCAGATCATGCCGCAGACGGCACGCACGCTCGGGCTGCGCGTGGAAAAGAACTACGACGAGCGCCTGGACATCACCAAGTCCACCGAGTCGGTGATGAACATGATGCGCCGCTACTACGACGACCTGGGTGATTGGCGCCTGGTCGACGTCGCTTATAACGCCGGCGAATTCGGTCTCAAGAAAACCATCGACAAGCACGGCGGGCCGACGCACGACGAAGGCCTGCCCGATGTGCCGATGAAGGCGAACACCAGGGAGCACCTGGTGAAGCTGATGGCGATCGCGTGCATCGTGCGCGACCCCGCCCGCTTCAACGTGAGCCTGCCCCGCCAGGACAAGGAAGACGCGCTCCAGGTCGTGAAGGTCGATAACCCGCAGTCGCTCGCGCAGGCGGCGAAACAGTCGGGCCTGTCGATGGATAACCTGCGCGACTTCAATCCCGCTTACCGCACGAGCAAGGGCACGATCAGCTCGAGCCTCCTCCTGCCGAAGTCCGCGGCCGACCAGTACAAGCTGGGCCCTGTCGCCGCAGCGACCGATGTGCCCGATGCAGCCGACGACGTCGCCGACGTAGCCGCTGTCGCCCTGCCCGCCGCGACGGCGAAGCAAGGCAAGAACACGAAGGTTGCGAAGACCACCAAGGCGTCGCAAGTCGCCAAGGCCACGAAGAAGCCCGCGAAGGACGACGAGCCGCAGGTCGTCATCCACAAGGTCAACAACGGCGAATCGCTGTGGACCATCGCGCGTCGTCATCAGGTCAGCGTCGAGCAGCTGATGAAGTGGAACGATCTGCAGACGCAGGCCGTGAAGCCGGGCCAGGTTCTCAAGCTCACCGCGTCACGCTGAAGCCATGGGCTTCCTGCACGGCAAGCGTGCACTGATCGTCGGCATCGCCAGCCGGCGATCGATCGCCTGGGGTATCGCCGAAGCGATGTATCGCGAAGGTGCCCAGCTGGCCCTCACGTGGCAGAACGAACGCCTGAAGGACCGCGTCGATGAAGCAGCGGCCGAGTTCGGCTGCAACCTCGCCTTCGAATGCGACGTTGGCATCGATGCCCATATCGAGCGGCTTTTCACCGAACTCGGTGCGCATTGGGACGGACTCGACATCCTCGTGCACTCCGTCGGTTTCGCGCCGCGTGAAGCGTTGCAAGGCGAATTCCTCGACGGCCTGACACGCGAGAACTTCGCCGTCGCGCACGACATTTCCAGCTATAGCCTGGCCGCACTGGCGAAGGCCGCACGGCCGATGATGCAGGGTCGCGGTGGCGCGATCCTCACGCTGAGTTATCTCGGTGCCGAGCGTGCGCTGCCGAATTACAACGTGATGGGCCTGGCGAAGGCGAGCCTCGAGGCGAACGTGCGATACCTCGCCTACAACCTCGGCCCCGAAGGCACCCGCGTGAACGCGATCTCGGCGGGACCGATCAAGACGCTGGCCGCCGCGGGCGTGGGCAACTTCCGGAAGATCCTCGAGCAGGTCGACACCCAGGCACCGTTGCGGCGTGGCGTGACGCAGGAGGAAGTCGGCAACGTGGCCGCCTTCCTCTGCTCGGACCTCGCGTCGGGGGTGACCGGTGAGGTCACCTACGTCGACGCGGGGTTCAACATCGTGGGACTGATGGGGGCTTAGAGCTGCACCACGTCCCACTGCACGTCCGGGCTCACGTCGGCGTCGTAGTCGACACCCTTGGCCTCGAAGCCGAACAGCTTGATGAAGTCGTGCTTGTAGCCAGCGTAATCGGTGACCTGCCACAGGTTCTCCGTGGTCACGGTTGGCCATAGCGCCTTGCACTCGCCCTGCACGTCTTCACGCAGCTCCCAGTCGTCGAGACGCAGGCGGCCTTCGCCGTCGGTCTCCGGCGTGGCGCCGTCGTTACGGTAGAGGCGTTCGTGGAACAGACGGTTGATCTGCTCGATCGTGCCTTCGTGGATGCCCTTCGCCTTCATGATCTTGAAGACCATGGAGACATAGAGAGGAATAACGGGGATCGCCGAGCTGGCCTGCGTCACCACGGACTTCATCACGCCGACATACGAACGCAAGCCCTTAGCGGCATGACGCTCGCGCAGTTCCTTCGCCGTGCGATCAAGATGCTGCTTCGCCTGGCCCAGCGTGCCGTGCCAGTAGATCGGCCAGGTGATCTCGGTGCCGACGTAGCTGTACGCCACCGTCGTCGCGTTGTCGGCAAGCACGCCGGCTTCGCTCAGCGCATCCATCCACAGCGCCCAGTCTTCACCGCCCATGACGGTCACGGTGTCCTTGATCTCCTGCTCCGTGGCCGGATCGACGGAGGCCTGGATGACCGCGTCCTTGTTCGTGTCCACGGAAGACGCGGTGAAGGTCTCGCCGATGGTCTTCAGCGCGGAACGCACCACTTCGCCGGTCTTCGGCAGCTTGCGCACGGGCGATGCCAGCGAGTAGACGACGAGGTCGACCTTGCCGCCCATCTCGTTCTTGATGATCTCGATCGCCTTCGCGCGCGTTTCGTCGGCGAACGCATCGGCATTGATCGAACGGCTGAACAAGCCGGCTTCGCGCGCCAGCTTGTCGAACGCCGCGGAGTTGTACCAGCCGGCGGTACCCGTCTTCGATTCGCTCGACGGCTTCTCGAAGAACACGCCCAGCGTGGCCGCGCCGTGGCCGAAGGCGGCGGTGATGCGCGAGGCCAGGCCATAGCCGGTGGACGCACCGATCACCAGCACGCTCTTGGGGCCGTCGGCGAATGCGCCGCTGGCCTTGGTGATGGCGATTTGTTCTTCGACGTTCTTCGCGCAACCGACCGGGTGAGCGGTGGTGCAGATGAAGCCACGGACCTTGGGCTGGATGATCACGGATTGTCCCTTTGACGCAGTGAAGCGCCCATTGTAATCGGGGTCGGGGGCCATGCGCTTCCGCATGGAACGCAGGCATGAAAAAGCCCCTCCATGGAGGGGCTTTCGGGGTTTCCTACCTTCTGGCAGGACGATTTACATACGGTCCTGGGCGATCTTGATCTCGCCGGTGGCCTTCAGCGCCTCGATGTATTCGAGCGTGGCGGCCTGGGCCATCGCATCCATCATCTGGCCGCGCAGGGCGACACGCTGGGCCTTCTCGACCTTGGACGGATCGCCGTCGGTGACCTTGTCCACCGCCACGAGCGCGTAGGCGCCATTACCGGTCTGCACGGTGGCCCACGAGGGCTTGCCGTCGACAGGGTGCGGCAGCGTGAATGCCTGCTGCAGGATCGGGGCCGGAACGTCGGTGATGCTGCTGAGCTTGTTGCGGTCCACCGCGGCCAGCGTGCGCACGGGTGCCTTCACCAGCGTGGCGATATCGCCGCCCTTGGCGAGCTGCGCCGCCAGGTCGTCGGCCTGCTTCTTCGCCTGCGTGTCGACGCGCTCATCGAGGATGCGCTGGCGCACGGCGTCGGCCACGTCGGCCAGGGCTTTCGGAGCCGCCGCATTGTGCTTGGCCAGATGCATGACGACGGCGTCGCCCTTGTCGATCTGGACCAGCGACGAGTTGTTGCCCTGCGCGAGCACGTCGTCCGCGAAAGCCGCCTGGACGAACTTCGGATCGGTCGGGATGCCGGCACCGCCTTCGCGGCCGAACAGCGGCGACGTTTTGATCTCGAGGCCGAGTTCCTTCGCCGCCGGCTCGAGCGAGCCGGGGTTGCGATCGGCAAGGTCGGCCAGCTGGCCGGCGCGCTCGTTGTACAGGCGCTCGCCCTCACCCTTCGCCCAATCCGCGGCAAGCTGCGCACGCACTTCGGCGAACGGCTTCGCGTCGCCTTCCCGGGCGTCACGCAGCCAGATGATGTGGTAACCCTCTTCCGGCGACAGCACCGGTTCCTTCGTGACGTCGCCCTTCTTCATGCCGAAGAGAGCCGTATCGAACGCCGCGTTGGCGACGCCCTTTTCCAGCCAGCCCAGGTCGCCACCGGTGCGCTTCGAGCCAAGATCGTCCGAATTCTCGGCGGCGAGCTTGGCGAAGTTTTCCGGCGTGGCTTCGGCGGCGATCTTCTTCGCCTTCTCGAGCGCGGCCTTCTGCTGGTCCGGCGTGGCGTTCTTCGGCACGTTGATCAGGATGTGCGAAGCCTCGCGCTGTTCCGGCTGCGCATAGCGCTGCTTGAACTTGTCGTAGAACGCGTGCAGTTGCTCGTCGGTGGGCTCGCCGACCTTGAGTTCCGACTGCTTCACTTCGAGGTACTGCACCGACACCTGCTCCGGCGTGGTGTAGTCGGCGATATGCGATTTGTAGAACGCGTCGATGTCGGCGTCGCTCACGGTAGCGTCGGTGAGCGACGGACGCGGCAGCTCCACGTAACGCAGGTCACGCTGCTGCAGGCGCAGACGGAAGAACGCGTCGACGTCGGCATCGCTGACCAGCGTGGTGTTGGAAATCGCTTCCGGGATGATCTGCGTCGCGAGCGATGCGCGCACCTTGGCCTCGTACATGCCGGGGCTCATGCCCTGCATCGAGAGGATGGCGCGATACGCCTCCGGGCTGAACTGGCCGTTGACCTGGAAACCCGGGTCGCTGCCGATCGCCGCGCGGATGGCGGAATCGGACACCGTGAGGCCGAGATCGGTGTTCGCCTTCTGCAAGAGGGCCTGGCTGATCATGCCGTCGAGCACGCGCTGCTTGAGTTCGGGCTTCTCGAGATCGGCAGCCGTGAACGGAGAGCGCGGATCCTGCGCGGCTTGCTGGCGCAGTTCGTTGAGACGCTGCTGCCAGTCCTGCTGGGAGATCTCGTGATCGCCAACCTTCGCGACGTATGTGTCGACGCGCGAGACGAAGTACGACTCGATGCCGAAGAACGCGACGGCGAAAACGCAGACACCGAGAACGATGGCGGCGGGCCAGCCATGGATCTTGTTACGCAGGGCTTGCAGCATGATGCGACTCGCGAAGGTTGCGCCGATAACTCCTTACCGGCGGTAGATAAAACAAAGGCGCCACGGGGGCGCCTTTGCGGACCGATGGCGGAGTGGACGGGACTCGAACCCGCGACCTCCGGCGTGACAGGCCAGCATTCTAACCGACTGAACTACCACTCCACTTTCCGTATGGTGGGTGCTGAGGGGATCGAACCCCCGACCAGCGCCGTGTAAAGGCGACGCTCTACCGCTGAGCTAAGCACCCGTACCTTACAGTCAGACTTACGAGTTTACGTGATCCTTGAGCGCCTTGCCAGCGGTGAAGGCCGGGACCTTCGATGCCGGGATCTTGATCTCTTCGTTCGTGCGCGGGTTGCGGCCCGTGCGCTCGGCGCGGCTGCGCAGCTTGAACGTACCGAAGCCGACAACGACGACGTCCTCAGCCTTCTTCAGGCTGTCCTTGACGGCCTCGATCAGTCCGTCGAGCGCCTTGGCGGAATCAGCCTTCGACAGTCCAGACTTCTCGGCGATAGCGGTGATCAGATCGGATTTATTCATTACGTAACTCCCTTCAAAGGTAATTCGAACCGCTGGACAGCGATCCTGTACGAGAATGTGGCAGATCGCCGAACCGAAGCGCGGGGCTCATTCGACGACCCCGCTATCCATGGCGCCCTTGCGGCGCGGGCGATTGCGGTGTGGTCTTTATACCAGCGCCCTCCCACCATCGCAAGACAAGGAATACCAACGCTTTCAGCACATATGCATGCTCCGTGGAGGCTTGCATCACAGCCTGAAAACGATTATCGCGAGGGTTCCGTGACAGGACGACGAAAACGAAAAGGGCACACTTGCGTGTGCCCTTGTTCGTGTCACGAAACGATGAAACGCATCAGTGCGTGAGCGATGGCGATGCCTTGCCTTTACCACGCTTTGCCGGCTGGGGAGGCACATCCACGCCGTCACCACCCTCGCCCGCCTTCTTCAGTCCCAAGGGACGTTCAAGGGCCAGGTCGAGCACTTCGTCGATCCACTTGACCGGATGGATCTCGAGCGACTCGGTGATGTTCTCCGGAAGGTCGACAAGGTCCTTCTTGTTTTCCTCAGGAATGATCACCGTGGTGATACCGCCGCGATGCGCCGCGAGCAGCTTCTCCTTCAGGCCACCGATGGGCAGCACGCGACCACGCAGCGTGATCTCGCCCGTCATGGCCACTTCGGAGCGCACCGGCACCTTCGTCAGCGCCGAAACCAGCGCCGTGCACATGGCGATGCCCGCGCTCGGACCGTCCTTCGGTGTCGCACCCTCGGGCACATGGATATGGATGTCCAGCTTCTCGTGGAAGTCCGGCTCGATGCCCAGGGTCGCAGCCCTCGCCCGGACGACACTCAGCGCCGCCTGGATCGATTCCTTCATCACATCGCCGAGCTGGCCGGTGTGGACCAGACGGCCCTTGCCCGGCACCACCGAGGCTTCGATGCTGAGCAGGTCGCCACCGACCTGGGTCCAGGCGAGACCCGTGACCAGGCCCACTTCGTTCTGCTGTTCCGCACGACCGAAGTCGAAGCGACGCACGCCGAGGTAGTGGTCGAGGTTTTCGCCGTCGACCCGCACATGATCCGGTGCCGACACCTTCACCTTGGAAGCCGACTTCGTCGCGGCCTTCTTGGCCTTGACCGCCGCCTTCGCCTTGGCCGGGACCGTACCCAACGCGATCTCCTTCACCACCTTGCGGCAGATCTTCGAGATCTCGCGCTCGAGGTTACGCACGCCGGACTC
>DATNJP010000332.1:0-21357 GCA_035603855.1 Luteibacter sp.
CTAGGGGAGGCCGCGACCGCGTTCAACCGCTATAACAGCAGGAAGATACGGATTCTGGACGCGTCCGCTGCCAATCTCCGGATCGGCGGTGTGTTCGACACGGACAACGTCGGCGGATTCGCCCGGCTGCTCCAGTCGGGGTTGGGCCTGACGGTCCACGAGAGCCCCGACGAGATCACGGTGTCCTCCCGGACCTTGTCGACGTCCGACCTTCGCCGTTAGGCCCGGGGTCTACGTCGGCCCACCCAGGGGCCGGCGATCTCTGCATCAGTCGCCCAAATGTAGCGCAACGTACTCCAGCTTCCTGTTGTCCGTAGACCACAGCTGCTCGACCTGCTGCGCCATCGGGTCCGGGAAGATATACGTATCGCCTTCAGCGATGCCCTTCACGATCTGGACGGCCGCGGCTTCAGGCGTGGCCTTGTCGGGGTAGGGCACTGACTTTGCCAGTTCTGTCTCGATCGGGCCCGGGTAGATGCCGATCACGGTGATGTTGTCCTTCTCCAGCGTTCCGCGCAGCGATTGCGTCAGTGAATGCAATGCAGCCTTTGATGCGGAATAGCCTGCCATCAGGGGGACCGCCGACAGGCCCACGACACTGCTCACGTTCGCGATGGTTCCGGATTGGCGGGCGACGAACTGCGGGGTGAAGGCGCGAACGACACGGAGCGTACCGAAGTAGTTCGTGCGCATGTCGTCTTCGAAGGTTTCCGCCGCGGCGCTGACGTAGTCACCGATGGCAAGCGTTCCCGCGTTATTGACGAGGACATCGACGTCGTTCGCGATGCTCACCGCGGCATTCACCGACGCATCGCTGGTGACATCCAGCTGGAGCGGCACGACGCGGGAGTCCGCGGTGGGCGGCAGTGTCCTGGGGTCGCGCGCCGTGGCGTAAACCTTCGCCACACCGGCCTTGAGCATCTCCTGCACGATGGCCGCGCCGATGCCGCGATTGGCACCCGTCACTAGGACGACTTTATTCGAAAGGGTCATGGGTCTTTTCCTGGGGGTTCTAGGTAAACGACATCGTTTACCGTTCTCCAAGATGTAAACGATGTCGTTTACCTTGTCAATCGGGTTTGGTATAAAGGCGTGGCACCAGCTGTCGAGGAACCCGCGATGAGTCAGGACGTCGAGATCGAAGGCAAGAAACTCGAGATCGTGAAATACGCCCTCGAGCGGTTTTACGAGAGCGGATTTCATGCCACGGGCATGGAAGCCGCGCTGGCTGGCAGCGGCATCTCGAAGCGCACGATTTACAAATACTTCCCCTCGAAGGAAGACCTGATCGAGGCGGTGCTGCAGCTTTACACCGACACCATCGCGAACGACCTCTTCGGCCCCGTGGCGCACATCGAGGATCCGCGCGAACAGATCCTCGCGTTCTTCGACGTGCGCAAGACCACGGGACGACTACTCACCCGCGGGTGCCTGGGGATGAAAGCGGCACAGGAATTTTCAGGGAAGCACGAGGCGATCGTGGCGCTCGGTGTGCACGCGAACCTGCGCGGTGAAGTGAAGTTTCTCGAACTCTGCAAGCGTGCTGGCTTTGCGGAGCCAACGAAAGTCGCCAGGCAACTGAACCTGATTCTTCAGGGCGCCTTGGTGCAGTCGCATGCGACCGGCAACACGGCGCCGTTCCTGATGGCGAAGGACATGGCCGAGATGCTCCTGGACAAGGCCGGGCAGGCGCAGGCCAGGAGTGCGCGGTCGAAGCGGCCCAGCTAGCGCTAGGGCGCCTTTGGCTGGAACGCGCTCAGCGGTTTGACATAGGGACCGTTCCAATCCGCATCGAAGATGCGCCCGAGCGTGCCGGCCAGTGGGCCGTGGATGAAGAGGGACGCGTCCACCGTGCTCTCGAAATAGCTCCAGCTCCAGTTGCCCGTTCCGACGAAGCCGAGTTCATCGTCCACCAGGGCGTACTTCGCGTGCTCCACGCGAGCGTAGGGGATGGGTCCGGAAGCCGCCTGCGGAACGGTGGAGTAGCGCACCTCGATACCGGGTATGGCAGCCAGGCTTTGCAGATACGCGAGGTCGCGACCACGCAGTCCCCAGTCGGCAACGATGATCTGCACCTTCACATCGCGAGCCGCCGCGTCGCGAAATGCGGTATCCAGCGTGGTCCAGTAACCCTTGGGTCCGAAGTCCTTGAAGGCGGACAAGGTCATGACCTGGATGCGGATACGCTTGCGGGCCTGGTCGAGCATATGGGCAAGGGTGGGTGCCTCAGGCGTCAGCCATGTGGGCTGCATGACCTGCGGACTGAAAGCGGGGAAGACGGTGCTCGGCGTGTCCGTTTTTCCTCCGATCACCACGGGCGACAGGTCGGTCACCGGCTCGAAGGACGGCGGGGGAACCAGCGGCGCGGCGCGGAGCGCATCGGCGGGCTTCTCCGCCAGGTGCCATAGATGGTCGAACTCCGCGCGGAAGGTCGATCCGATGCGCGGATCGCCGATGCGCACGCCGACCTCGTGGATATGCTGGATTGCGCGCCAGTCCCAGTTCTGGCTGCCGACGAACACGTCGCGGTCGTCCACTTCCATGAACTTCACGTGCAGCACGCCACCCGTGATGTCCTTGACCGGCATCTGGCGGATGGTGATGCCCGGCAGTCCCTTCAGTGCATCGATTGCCGGCTGGCTCTCGTGCATGAAGCTGCTGTCGACGAGCAGGTTGACGCGCACGCCCTTCTTTCCCTGCGCAACCAATGCATCGACGACGGGTGACAGCGCGCCGCCGGGCGGGTTGGTGACGTAGAACGCGGCGATGTCGATATGGTCCTTCGCGCCGCGAATCATCGACAACCAGGTCGGCGCGGTCCGTGCGGTGTCGGCGAGCCCGTAGCTGGTGCCTTCGGGAACGCTTTCCACCCATTCGAACGTGCTTGGCGTCGAGACCGTTTTCGCCGCGAAGGCGACGGGCGAGAGCGCCACCAGGGCCGCGATCAGGGAAGTGCGAAGGCACTGCTTCAGGATGGGAGTCGAACGCATATCACTCTCTCGAAGGGGCTGGCGGGGTGAGCTAGATGTCATGTAAGGTATGTTATAACGTAACAACAAGTCATCTCCATGAAGCCGCGCATGATGGTTTTCCCCTTTCTCCTGGCCTTGCTCCCCATGACAGCCGGGGCACAGGAACGACATCTGGGACCGCACGTACACGGACAGGCGAGCGTCAATATATCGATCGACGCCGACGCCATGGAGGTGCAGGTGAGTCTGCCAGGTCACGACGCCGTCGGCTTCGAACATCCTCCGGGTTCGCCGCAAGAACGTGCGGCGCTGGAAAAGGCGACGGCATTGCTCAATGCGGCGGCATGGCTCGTACCCGTACCCGCTGCTGATTGCGCCCTCATGTCAGCCAAGGTGTCTCCGCATGGGTTTGGCCAGGCAGCCGAGGCGGGTGGCCATGCCGACTTCGATGCAGAGTACCGCTTCTCGTGCCGCCATATCGCGCAGCTCGACCATATGGACGTCCGCCTCGTCTCGGCGTTTCCCACCGTCCAGAAGGTCGTCGTCAACCTGATCACGGCGGCCGGAAGCAGCCAGCAGCCGCTCGAAGGAACGGCTACCCGCGTCGACGTGCAGCAATGAGCCCCTCCGCAACCATTCCGCTCATCAGTGTGCGGTCGCTCCGTTATGCGTGGTCCGCGGCGAGTGACGAACTCGCCTTCGAGGATTTCGAGGTCGAGCCGCGCGAATGCCTGTTTCTCCACGGACCCAGCGGTAGTGGGAAAAGCACCTTGCTCGGGCTCCTTGCCGGCGTCCTTGCGCCTTCATCAGGCGATGTCAGCGTTCTCGGCACGTCGTTCGCTTCGCTGCGTGCCAGTGCGCGGGATCGATTTCGGGCGAACCATCTCGGTTACATCTTCCAGCAGTTCAACCTCCTGCCATTCCTGACGCCGGTCGAGAACGTGCTGCTTGGGTGCGCATGGTCCGGAGACCGTAGCCGACGCGCCGGGGCGACGCGTACGGCGATGACGGATGAGGCGACGAGGCTCCTTGGTGCGCTGGGCCTCGACGACGGTGTGTGGTCGCGCGCGCGGACCGGCGAACTCAGCGTGGGCCAGCAGCAACGTGTCGCCGCCGCCCGTGCCCTCATCGGTGGTCCTGTATTGCTGTTGGCCGATGAGCCCACCTCGGCACTCGACGCGACAAGTCGCGATGCGTTCCTGACACTGCTTCTTGACGAATGCGCGCGCCATGGCACGGGCGTGGTGTTCGTCAGCCATGACCTTTCCCTCGCGCATCACTTCGATCGCAGCGTGGCGCTCGGCAATGCCGCATCGGGAGTCCTGGTTCGATGAGACTGTTCTCCCTGACGCTCAAGAGCCTTCGTCAACGAAAGGCGGGTGTCGCCCTGACCGTGTTTACGGTGGCGTTGAGCGTCTTCCTGCTGCTTGGCGTCGAGCGTGTCCGCACCGATGCAAGGCTTGGCTTCGCCAGTACCGTGTCAGGCACCGACCTGCTTGTCGGCGCCCGTAGCGGTCCGGTGACGCTGCTGCTTTATTCCATCTTTCACGTCGGCGAAGCGACCAACAACATCACCTGGAAGAGCTACCAGGACATCAAGGCGATGCCGGAGGTGGCATGGACTGTTCCGCTGTCGCTCGGGGATTCCCATCGCGGCTTCCGCGTGACAGGCACGACCGTGGACTTCTTCGAGCACTACCACTACGGCCGCGGCAATGCGCTGGCGATGGCCAGCGGCAAGCCGTTCTCCGATCTGTACGACGCGGTGATCGGTGCCGAAGTGGCGCGTCAGCTGCGCTACAAGGTCGGCGACAACATCGTGCTATCCCACGGCCTCGGCGGTCCCGGCCTCGCATCGCATGCCGACAAGCCCTTTCGCATCAGCGGCGTGATGGCGCCGACGGGTACACCCATCGACGCCACGATTGCCGTAAGCCTGGAAGCGATCGAGGCCATCCATGTCGATTGGCACGCGGGTATCCGGCTGCCGGGCATGGAGGCGTCCGCCGAGCAGGCCCGGCATATGGATCTGACGCCGAAAGCCATCACGGCGACGCTCGTCGGATTGCATTCGCGCCTGTCCGCCTTCGCGGTGCAAAGCGCCATCAACGACTATCCCGAGGAGCCGCTGCTGGCCGTCCTGCCCGGCGTCGCGCTGGGCGAGCTCTGGCACCTGGTCGGCACGGCCGAGAACGCATTGCGCGTGGTCAGCGCAATGGTCCTGGTCGTCGGCATGTCGGGGATGCTTACGGCGCTCCTTGGCATGCTCGGTGAGCGTCGACGCGAGATGGCGGTACTCCGGGCCGTCGGTGCAACGACCGGCACGGTGTTCGGCCTGCTCGTGATGGAGAGCACGCTGCTGACGGTGGCCGGCATGGTCATGGGCATCGTGCTGCTCGATGCCGTGACCGCGGTGGCGCACGACTACCTGCTTGCCACCGTGGGCCTCGTCATCGATGCGATGCCGGCACCGGGTGAGTGGCCGTTGTTGCTGGCGGTACTCGCCCTCGGCGCATTGGCTGGTTGCATCCCCGGGTGGGTTGCCTATCGCCGCTCGCTCTCCGATGGCCTGCAGGTGCGCCTGTGATGAAGCCCCTTTTTCTCCTTCTTCTTCCGGCTTTCGTCGTGCTGGCATCGTGTGGCAGTCCCTCGGACACCGCGCAAGATGGCCCGGCGTCGGCGGGAACCTCGGCGCTTGCGATGGCGCAGGCGGAGGCGGACGCAACGCGCGCGGCGAGGGCGAAAGCCCAGGCCGATGGCATCGTCGCGGCGCGTGCATTCGCCGCGGCCCATGGCGTATCCAAGGTGGTCACCAGCCCGGGTGCGGCCCTGTTGGGCGATCCCGATGAAAACGGCTACGCCGATCTCGACTGGAGCCACATGGTGCCTCCGGAGGACATCAAGACGCTGGAGAACGCACCGCCGGTCGTGCACGTAGGAAACCAGCGCATGAAGCAGATCGGAACGCTGCATACCGTGGACGCGCTCAACGGCAGGAAGGTCAAGCTTTCGGGCTACGTCGTACCGCTGGAATCCGACGACGACGGCAAGATGGTCGAGTTCTTCTTCGTGCCGTTCTACGGCGCGTGCATCCACGTGCCGCCTCCGCCGCCGAACATGCTGGTGCACGTGAAGCTGGCCCACGGCATCGACACGCCAAGCCTCTACGACCCGCTGACGCTCAAGGGCGTGCTGCACACCGAAGTCACGCAGAACCCCATGGCGGCGTCCGCCTATGGCATGGGTGACGCGGTCATCGAGCGCTACCAGGATCCCGAAGCCGACCGGCTACGACAGGCCTTCGAATAAGCGCAGGCACAGATCACAGGAACATCCCCATGCAAACCACTGAACGACGCCGGGAGCCCCTCCCGGTTACGGTACTTTCCGGTTTCCTCGGTGCCGGCAAGACGACGCTACTGAACCACGTGCTCAACAACAGGGAAGGGCGGCGTGTCGCCGTCATCGTCAACGACATGAGCGAGGTAAACATCGACGCCTCGCTGATCCGCGATGGTGGCGCCGACCTCAGCCGCACGGAGGAGAAGCTGGTCGAGTTTTCCAACGGCTGCATTTGCTGCACGCTCCGCGACGACCTGATGCAGGAGGTCCGTCGCCTCGCGGACGAAGGACGCTTCGACTACCTCCTGATCGAGTCCACGGGGATCGGTGAGCCGTTACCCGTGGCGGCGACCTTCCATGTGCGCGACGACGAAGGCTTTTCGCTGTCGGATCTCGCACGCCTAGACACGATGGTCACCGTGGTGGATGGTCCCAGCTTCGTCGCGGACTTCTGTTCCACCGATTCGCTCGCGTCACGTGGGCAGAGCAACGGGGACGACGATGGCCGCTCGCTGGTCAACCTGCTGACCGAGCAGGTGGAGTTTGCCGATGTCATCGTCGTCAACAAATGCGACCGACTGATGGACGAGGAACGCCGGCAAGTGCGCAAGGTGCTGCGTGCACTCAACCGCGATGCGCGCCTCGTCGACGCCGCTTTCGGCCAGATCGACCTCGCCCAGGTGCTCAACACGGGCTTGTTCGATTACGACAAGGCGCAGATGGCGCCGGGCTGGGTCAAGGAGCTGATGGGCGTCCATACGCCGGAGACCGAGGAATACGGCATCACCAGCTTCGTCTATCGCGCGACGAAGCCATTCCATCCCGCACGTTTCCAGGCGCTGCTCGACCAGGGCATCGCGGGCGTACTGCGTGCGAAAGGGTACTTCTGGCTTGCCTCCCGGATGGACTGGGTCGGCAACCTGGCGGTCGCGGGCGGCGCCACGGAGACTTCCGCCGCTGGCCACTGGTGGGCCAGCCGGC
Organism: Luteibacter sp.; assembly: GCA_035603855.1. Taxonomy (GTDB): domain Bacteria; phylum Pseudomonadota; class Gammaproteobacteria; order Xanthomonadales; family Rhodanobacteraceae; genus Luteibacter. The sequence continues at coordinate 7,296 of DATNJP010000332.1, forward strand.
ACCGCGTGCGTAGTGGCCTGAAGCGGCCCTTCGATATCGAGGATCTTTGCGTCGGCGCGCCCGACGAAAGCGAAGTGCCCGGTGCCGGCGAACGCCGCGCGCTGCTCAATCTCTGGCATCCGCGTTATGGCGACCGTCGCCAGGAGTTGGTGATGATCGGTGTGGACCTGCCCGAGGAAACCGTGCGACACGCCCTGGATGCTTGTCTTCTGACCGACGACGAAATGGTGTTCGGACCCGTGTCTTGGCAGTGGCTGCCGGACCCGTTCCCGACGTGGTCGCTCGCTGCACGATGAAGCCATGGGATCTCTTCCTGGGCTTGGCCGCTGTCGGTCTGTGCCTCGTGCTGGGAGCGTTCTTCCTGCACTGGTTTCCGGCCTCCGAGGGCGCCGATGTGGGCGTGGTCAAACGTCCAGTGGTGCCGACCGCGGCGTCGCCTGATGTGGTGATCGCAAGAAGTTACGGGTCGGCGCAGCTGGGCGAGCGGATGAAGACCGACGACAGCGTGGCCGACGACGTCACCTTCCTGGTCGTTGCCGCGCTCCGGGGGCACTGCTCACCCGGCAAGGCCCACGATCTGCCCCGGATGGCCGTGCTGGCGGGACTGCCTGTGCTCTCTGCGAGCGGAGGCGGGGACGCCACGCAGCCGCAGCTCGCACGCGATGTGACCGCTGCGGTGAACGACATCGTCCGGCAGGCGACCTGCAAGGGCCCGTTGACCCTGCGCATTGGCGCGTACACGCGCGTGGTCGATCCGGAAACGTATGCCGAAGCGTTTCCCGATAGCTACTTCGACCCCGGCTTGACCGTGATTCCCGCCGAATTCAAGGGTGTTCCCCTTTCGCAAAGGGTCGCCGACAGCTGTACCCGCGTCGCCTATGCGATGCTGCCACTCGACGCGCCACGTGCCTGGCAGTGCGCCGGCCTGCGTGGAAGCGCCCGCTCCAGACTCCTTCAACTCTGTCGCGCCGAAGGCGCGTCACCCGACCATGCCGCCGTCGACATGCGAAACGCCGTCGGCCGCCTGCCCACCACTTGCCAGTAAACCAGGGGAAATCCACGAGTGAACCAGAAGTCCTTTTTCTTGCGCCGCAAGCTCGCCGTTGCGCTTATTTCCCTGCTGGCGATGCCGGTCATGGCCGCTCCCCAGAAGGATGGCCGTTATGCGGCGCTGCCCAGCGAAACGCCGACCGACTTCAAACCGGCCACGGGCGCGTTCGATTACGAAAAGCGCGATGTCATGATCCCGATGCGCGACGGCGTGAAGTTGCATACGGTGATCCTCGTGCCCAAGGGTGCGAAGAACGCGGGCATCCTGTTCACCCGTACGCCCTATGACGCGACGGAGATGACCAGCGCGATCGAGAGTGGGCATCTGGCCGTGACGGTCAGCCATGACGACGACGCCAGCGACGTGTTGATCCAGGACGGCTATATCCGCGTGGTGCAGGACGTCCGCGGCAAGTACGGCTCGGAAGGCGACTACGTCATGAACCGTCCGGTCCATGGGCCGCTCAACCCGACCCCCGTCGACGACTCGACCGATGCGTACGACACCATCGACTGGCTGGTGCACCATGTGCCGGAGAGCAACCAGCGCGTTGCGATCCTGGGTATCTCGTACGATGGTTTCGAACCCCTGATGGCCATCATCCATCCGCATCCGGCGCTCAAGGCTGCCGTGCCGATGAATCCCATGGTCGATGGCTGGATGGGCGACGACTGGTTCCATCACGGCGCCTTCCGCCAGCAGAACCTCGAATACATCTACGAACAGACCGCCTCGCGCAAGAATCACTTCAAGTGGTGGTCAAACTTCGCCGACGATTACCAGTTCTTCCTTGAAGGCACCTCGGCGGGCAACATCGCCAAGCGCTACGGCATGGAACAGCTCGGTTTCTGGAACAAGGTCGTCGCGCATCCCGCTTACGACTCCTTCTGGTCGGACCAGGCGGTGGACAAGCTGCTTGCCAGGGAGCCGGTCAGCGTGCCGACCATGATCGTCGCGAGCCTGTGGGACCAGGAAGACATCTATGGCGCCTTCGCCGTCTACAAGGCCATGAAGCCGCACGACGAGGCGAACCGCCTGTACCTCGTGGCGGGACCCTGGTTCCATGGCCAGGAGGTGGGTGATGGGAGTTCACTCGGTGCCGTGCGCTTCGGGTCGGACACGAGCCTGTACTTCCGCCAGCACATCCTGCGTCCCTTCCTCGCGCATTACCTCAAGGATGCGGCGGGCACGCCGGCGCCGGTCAATGCGTTCGTCACGGGCGAGAACCGCTGGGAAACGGCACCCGTCTGGCCGGTATCGTCGGGGCAGACCATGACGCTGGTGCCCGAGGCCGACCGCTCATTGCATCTGGCGAAGGACGCCGGGCAGGGCGATCCGGGCTCGGTGAGTTATGTGTCCGACCCGACCCATCCCGTGCCTTACCGGCCGCGTCCGGTCGGCCCCATGGCCGGCCACGGCTGGCAGCACTGGCTGACGAACGACCAGCGCGAAGCGGCATCGCGGCCGGACGTCGCCACGTTCACTTCGGCGGTCTTGTCCGAGCCCGTGCGCATCAGCGGCTCGCCCCATGTCCATCTCGTGGCCAGCACCACAGGGACCGACGCCGACTGGGTCGTCAAACTCATCGACGTATACCCGGACCAGGTGGCCTCGCAGCCCGAGATGGGCGGCTACCAGCTCGGCATCGCCATGGACATCTTCCGCGGCCGCTACCGCGAGGGCTTCACCGTGGCGAAGCCGCTGACGCCGGACGTCTCGCTGCCGTACGACTTCTCGCTGCCCAACGCGAACCATGTGTTCCTTCCGGGCCACCGCATCATGGTGCAGGTGCAATCGAGCTGGTTCCCGCTGTACGACCGCAATCCGCAGAAGTTTGTGCCCAACATCCTGCTGGCGCAGCCCGACGACTTCGTGCCGGCGACGCAGCGCATCGTCACGGGCAAGGACGGGACGACGATCGAGTTGCCACTGGGCAAGGGAGCGTGACCAGCGCCCGTTAGGCGATCAGGCTTCGCGGTGAACGACTGGGAGTCGCAAGCTCACCGCCAGGCCGCCTGACGAACCGTTTTCCAGCGACACATCCCCACCGTGCGCACGCGCGATGCTGCGGGCGGTGGGGAGCCCGAGGCCGACGCCACCGGTATGCCGGTTGCGCGATTGTTCGCCGCGGAAGAAGGGCCGGAACACGGCATCCTTGAGTTCATCCGGGATGCCCGGGCCTTGGTCGACGATACGCAGGCAGACGTCGTCTGCCGTTGCTTCGAGGCGCACCTGCGCCTTGCCGCCGTAGCGGACGGCGTTGCCGACGAGGTTGGCGATCGCACGCTTCAGGGCCTTGGGCCGTCCCTCGTAGATGAGTCGCTCCGGGCCCTCATAGGTCGCGTCGCCACCTTCGTCGCGGCTGTCGTCCAGGACGGTGCCGACCAGCCCGGCGAAGTCGAAGCGCGTGGGTGCCTCCTCCGCACCGTCGCCCTGGAAGAAGGCGAGGGCGGCATCGACCATCGCGCGCATCTCGTCGACGTCGGCGAACAGTTTGCGTTGCTGGATGGCGTCGTCGATGTATTCGCCGCGCAGGCGGATACGGGTCAGCGGCGCACGCATGTCGTGCGAGATCGCGGCCAGCATCTCCGTGCGGTCGCGCACGAAGCGCTGGATACGCTGCTGCATGTCGTTGAAGGCGAGCATCGCGATGCGTAATTCGCGTGGGCCCTCCGGCGTCACGGCGGGCGCATGCACGTCGGTACCGAAGCGCTCCGCCGCCTCGGCAAGGCGTCGCATGGGACGCGCGACGCGACGGCTGGCGACGGTGGCCACGACGAGGCTGGAAAACAGCACGAACAAGCCGATGACCAGGTAGCGGGTGTACGAGTGCACGCCCCAGATGCGGGTGGCGGTGTCGAAGGCGATCCAGCTGCCGTCGTCCAGCTGCATGGCGAGCATGTAATGCGTCTGCCCGCTGCGACGCGCGGGATCATCGTCGTAGGGGTCGAAGGCCTCGATCCGCCGCGGGCCCAGCACGTCCACCAGTGGTCCCTTGAATGATTTGGCGTCCTGGTCGGAGGGCGGCATGGGTACGTCGGCGCGCGTGCGATACCAGCGCACGGAATATTCCGACGGCGGACCGATCGCATCGGCCAGGCGAGGACGGTCGGCGGAGGGAGTCGCCTCGATGGCACGCAGGGCGATGCCCATCTGTTGCAGCAGGCCGCTGTTGAGCAGGTCGGGCCGGGCCCAGAAGTTGACGAAGAAGATCACCGCGGCATTCAGCGCGACGACCAGGACGATGGCCGCGAGGATGTTCTTGGTCAGCCACGCCGCGAGCGTGTCCAGGCGCCAGATCGCTGTGTTCATCCGCGTTCCACCGGAACAGCGAACATGTAGCCCGCATGGCGGATGGTGCGGATCAGTTCCGGCGCGCTGGCGTCGTAGCCGAACTTGCGCCGCAGGCGACTTACCTGCACGTCGATGCTGCGATCGAAAGCCTCGTGACGGTCGCCACGGGCGAGATCGATCAACTGCTCGCGCGTGAGCACGCGCTGCGGATGTTCGACGAAAGCGAGCAGCAGGTCGAATTCGCCGCCGGACAGCGGTACCAGCGTGTCGTCCGCCGCGCGCAGCTCGCGCCGGGCCACGTCCAGGTGCCAGCCGGCAAAACGGATGGTGGGGCGTGCGCTGGCGGGTGCTGCGCCTGGCGTGTCCGCGCGGCGAAGGATCGCGCGGACCCGCGCAAGCAGTTCGCGCGGATCGAACGGCTTCACCAGGTAATCGTCGGCGCCGACTTCGAGGCCGACGATGCGCTCCGACGTCGCGCCGGTGGCGGTGACCATGATGATGGGCAGGGCGGACTTCGCACGGACGCGGCGGCAGAGCGACAGGCCGTCCTCGCCGGGCAGCATGAGGTCGAGGGTCATGAGGTCGTAGCCGCCCTGGGCAAGGCGCTGGTCCATCTCGGCACCTGACAACGCGACATCGACGCCAAAGCCGTTGCGCTCAAGGAAGCGGCGGAGCAGCGCACCGATTTCCTCGTCGTCGTCCACCACCAGGATGCGTCTCACGTTCGTACCACCTCGTTCGAAAACACCCTCGTTATAGCGGTTGGCCGCACGCAAGTCATTTATTTCAAGGCGGAAATATTGTTTCCGTATCAGCGCAACAGGGACAACTCCCAGCAAGCTGGCGGCGGCAAAGTGGCCGAACGTCCCCCCCGAAGGTGTCCGATGTCCAGCCACGTCCTTGCCTGTTCCCAGTCGCGGCGCCAGTTGCGAAACCCCGCCGCGGTGGCCCTGCATATCGCCGCCCGTATCGAACCCGATGCGCACCTGCGCGACGAGTGGTTCCATAACGACCCCATCGCCGAGCTGCGCGGCATGACCGCTGCCCGCGCCATCGCCATGGGCTACACACGCGATCTGGTGAGGATGCTTCGGTCCATCGCGGCGGGAGTGCGCGGATGAACCGGCGCGTCGTCTCCCTGATTGTCAGCGCCGCCAGCCTGGCGGCCCTCTCTTCCGCGCGTGCCGAAGACGCGGCCACTTCGTCGTCCTGGGCCCTGGGCGCTGGCGTCGGCGTGGTGCGCCTGCCGTACAAGGACATCGATACCCGGACGCAAGTTTTTCCGTTCGTGCGTTACGAGAGCCAGCACCTCAACGTGTTTGGCACAGGCGCGGACTTCAAGTTCGCTCCCATCGGCAACCTGTCGTTGCGCCTGCGGGCGCGCTACGACTTCAGCGATGGCTACGACGCCTCGGATTCGTCGTTCCTGCGCGGCATGGCGGATCGCAAGGGTGGATTCCGCGCCGGCGTGGCCGCCGTATGGAAGCCGGGCCCGGTCGAGGTGACACTCGACTGGCTCGCCGGCATAGGCAGCGCCAAGGGCAAGAAGGCCAACCTCAGCCTGGCCGTACCGTTTCGCGCGGGGCGCGTGCGGATATCGCCGTACGTCGGCGCGGGCTGGGTCGATAGCCGCTTCGCGACGTGGTACTTCGGCGTGCGGCCGGAGGAAGCCCGTGCCGGACGCCCCGCATACGACGCCGGTTCCACGATCAACGTGACCGCCGGCGTGAGGGCCGAACTGCCTTTTGGACAGCGACAGGCCCTGTTTCTGGATGTGAGCGGAACGCACTATGGCAGTGACATCGCCGACAGTCCGATCGTCGATCGATCGTCGTCGACGACCGTGCGCGTGGGGTACGCGTTCCGGTTCTAGGGGCGTGCACAATCTCTTCACACCTCAGTCCAGTTAAATTCGCCACCGTCTTTTTCGTGTGGCTTCCATGGACCCCAATCTTCGGCCTCGCGTCAGCCCCGGACCTCCGTCCGACGTGGCTGACGCGACCGAAATTTACGACCTCGAACTCCGGCTGCTTCTCGAAGCGGTCTACCTGCGCTATCACTATGATTTTCGCGGGTATGCGCTGAGTTCGTTGAGGCGCCGGGTGCGCCATGCCATGGCGCGGTTCGGGTGTATCCGGGTCAGCGACCTGCAGCACCGCATCCTTCACGAGCCCGGCTTCTTCGCGGAAGCCATCCAGTACTTCACCGTGCAGGTCTCGGAGATGTTCCGCGACCCGGCGTACTTCCGCGCCTTGAGGGAGGACGTCGTGCCCGTGCTCAACACGTACCCGTCCATCAAGGTGTGGGTGGCGGGGTGCAGCAGCGGGGAAGAGGTGTGGTCCCTGGCAATCCTTCTGGCGGAGGAGGGCCTTCTGGAGCGGTCGGTGATCTATGCCACCGATATCAATCCGGAAGCGCTGGCCAAGGCGGAGCGGGGCACGTACCGGGCCGAGCGGGTGACCCATTTCAGCCGGAACTATGTCGCTGCCGGTGGGCGCGGCTCGCTGGCCGACTACTACACCTCGGCTTATGGCAACGCGATATTCGACCGGCGCCTGATCAAGCAGGTGGTCTTCGCCGACCACAGTCTGGCCACGGATTCCGTGTTCTCCGAAGTCCACCTGGTGTCGTGCCGGAACGTTCTCATTTACTTCAACCGCGATCTGCAAGATCGCGCGGTGGGGCTTTTTCGGGATTCATTGGTCCGGAAGGGATTCCTCGGCCTCGGTAGCAAGGAGTCCCTGCAGTTCGGGGCACACGCGGACACATTCGACGCTTTCGTTCCCACGGAGCGCATCTACCAGAGAAAGGTGGCGTAATGGTGAGGCTACAGGGGGGTAGTCAAGTGAGTCCCAAGCTCGGCGCGCAGCCGGTGACACCGCAGCCACAGCGGACGGCGCACATCCTCATCGTGGATGACGTGCCGCAAAATCTTACGGCCATGGAGGCCCTGCTGGCCGGGGAGGGCGTTGCCATCCTCAAGGCGGCATCGGGTGCCGAGGCGCTCGAACTGCTGCTGCAGCACGACGTGGCGCTGGCCATCCTCGACGTCCAGATGCCGGAGATGGACGGCTTTACGCTGGCCGAGATCATGCGCGGCTCGGCGCGCACGCGGCATGTGCCGATCATCTTCCTGACGGCGTCCCCCAATGACCCGGCGCGCTCCTTCAAGGGATACGACACCGGTGCGGTGGACTTCCTCCATAAACCCATCGAGCCGCACGTCATCGTCGGCAAGGTGGGCGTTTTCATCCAACTCTATCGGCAGCGCCTTGAACTCGAAAAACGAAACGAGCAGCTCGAGCATCTGCTCGAGCTCAACGAGACCATGATCGCCGTGCTCACGCACGACCTGCGCACGCCACTTTCGGCCATCAGCCTCTGTGCCGACCGCCTCCAGGAGGAAACCGCCAACACCACGCTGGCACGAACGGCATCGTTCGTGAAGATCAGCGCCGACCGCATGGCGCGCATGATCGAGCAGATGCTCGACTTCTCGCGCATCCGCTCGTCCATCCTGACCATGGACCTGCAAGTGGGTGACCTCGGGCGACTCTGCGAGGACATGGTCTCGGAGATGCACCGTGCGCACCCGGAGCGGGTGATCGACCTGTCCACGGCGGGCGACCTGCGCGGCAGCTTCGACGAGGTGCGCATGGGGCAGGTGGTGGCCAACCTTCTTGGCAACGCCATCCAGTACGGCGAGGGCACGGAGATATCGGTCCACGTCAACGGCACCCGCCAGGACACGCTTGTCTTTTCCGTACAGAACGCCGGACGCATCTCGGACGCCCTGTTGCCACGGCTGTTCGAACCCTTCAAGGGCGCATTCAACCCGAGCAATGGCCTGGGCCTGGGGCTTTATATCGTCGACCAGTTCGTCCGTGCCCACGGTGGCATGGTGCGCGCCGAGAATGGTGAATCCTGCGTTCGTTTCGAGGTGAGTCTGCCTCGTCGCAGGACGTCGCCCTCCGAGTGGGATCGCCTGTGACGGCGACCTCAGGCGTTCTGCAGGGACGAACCATTCTCGTGGCCGAGGACGATCCGCTGATCGCTCCTTTACTCGTCGACATCCTCGAAGCGGCGGGCGGCACCGTGATGGGCCCGTTCCCGTCACTGCAACTGGCGAGCGACGCGTTGGCCTCGCAGTTGCCCGATGCGGCGCTGCTGGACGTGAACCTGGTGGATGGCGAGGTCTATCCCCTGGCGTCCCTGCTTCAGGAATCGGCCGTGCCGTACGCGTTGTTCTCCGCGTCCAATCCGGAACAGGTGCCCGGATCGCTACGACCGTGGACATTCCTCAAGAAGCCGGCCTCCATGCGGGACATCGTCGCGACCGTCAAAGGTATGCTGGAAAAATCATGACACGACAACCGAAGTCCCATCGCCCGTCGACGCGGGCCGGCAACGATGCCCGCACGCTTATCGCGCTGGCATCCATCATCATTTTCTTCGTTTGCAGTGGGCTGGTTGCCTGGTCGAATGTCCGCACCATTCGTAATGACAACAGCCTGGTCATTCAATCCCATGAAACCGTGGGCGCGCTCGCCGATATCTTCTCGAGCATCCAGGATGCGGAAACCGGGCAGCGTGGCTTCCTGCTGACGGGCAACGATCCGTATCTGGATCCGTACCGCAATGCCGTCGGCATCATTCCTGCCCGCATGGATGCCGTGCGCGCCGCCATGGCGAACGACTCGGCCCAGCTGAAGCGGTTGAACGAGTTCGCCGCGCGTGTACAGAGCAAGCTGGATGAGCTGCAGACGACGGTGGACACGCGACGCAAGGAGGGTCTGCAGGCAGCGCTGGAGATCGTCAACTCGGATCGCGGCAAGGCCGCCATGGACGATATCCGCGCCCGGCTGGCCGTGATGCGGAACGTGGAGAACGACCAGCGCGCCAAGCGCCTCGCCGAAATGGAGACGGCATACAGCACGGCCTTGACCTCCGGGGGTGCAAGCGCCGTTCTAGGTATTGCCCTGACGCTATTCGTGGCCGTTGTCATCCGTCGCAATACCGCCGTCCGCGAGCGTGACGCCTGGCTTCAGGCCGGGCGCCTCGAACTGGGTGTGGCGATGGCCGGCGACAAGGATGTGGGCGAGCTTGCCAATGTCATCCTGGCGTTTCTTGCCCGTTTCCTCGGTGCGGAGGCCGGCATCCTGTTCAAGTCGACCGACAAGGGCTTCGAGCGTGTCGGCGCCCTGGGCGTGGTGTCCGACCACGGCGGTAGCGATCCGGCGGTGCCGGCGGGCAATCTGCTCAGCCGCGCGGTGGAAGAGAAGCGCGTGGTGGTCGTCTCCGACGTGCCGGATGGGTACTTCAAAATCGGCTCGGGCCTCGGTCATGCCGTGCCTCGTCATGTGGTGATTGCGCCGGGCATCAACGATGGCAACGTACAGGGTGTCGTCGAACTCGGCTTCTTCCATCCGGTCGACCCGGACGTGGTCGCCCTCCTGGAGCAGGCCTCACCAGCCATCGGTATCGCGCTGCGCTCCGCGGCGTACCGTGCCGAACTGAGCAGACTTCTCGAACAGACTCTTCGCCAGTCGGAGGCCTTGCAGGCGCAAAGCGAGGAATTGCGCGTTTCCAACGAGGAACTCGAGGAGCAGAGTCGCGCGTTGCGCGAATCGCAGCACGAGCTCGAATCGCAGCAGGCCGAACTGGAGCAGACCAACGCGCATCTCTCCGCGCAGTCGCAGCAGCTGGAAGCGCAACGCGACGAGCTCGCACTGGCGAACGAAGCCGTGGAAGGCAAGGCCAGGGAGGTCCTGCGGGCAAGCCAGTACAAGTCCGAGTTCCTGGCGAACATGAGCCACGAGCTTCGTACGCCGCTGAATTCCGCGCTGATTCTTTCGAAGCTCCTGGCCGATAACCCGCGGGGCAACCTGACGGAAGACCAGGTCAAGTTCGCGCGGACGATCCACACGTCCGGCACGGACTTGCTGGCGCTCATCAATGACATCCTCGACCTGTCGAAGATCGAGGCGGGTCATGTCGAGATGCGCGGTGAGGCGTTCGCGCTGGAAGGCCTGCTCAGCGATATTTCGGCGCTGTTCACTCCGGTAGCCATGGAGAAGGGGCTTTCCTTCGCGGTGGCGGTATCGGGCGACTGTCCGATATCGATCGAGAGCGACCGCCAGCGGATCGAGCAGGTGTTGAAGAACCTGTTGTCCAACGCACTCAAGTTCACGGATTCCGGCGGCGTGACGCTGGACGTCCGTCCGGGGCAGAGCGGCAACATCGTCTTCTCGGTATCGGATACCGGCATTGGTATCGCGCCCGACCAGCAGGCGCGCATTTTCGAGGCGTTCCAGCAGGCCGATGGCTCCATCAGCCGTCGCTATGGCGGCACGGGTCTCGGCTTGTCGATCTCCCTCGAGCTGGCGCGCCTGCTCGGTGGAAGTATCGGCGTCACGAGTCATCCGGGACAGGGCAGCACGTTTGCCTTCACCGTGCCCATTCGTCTCGTGCCCATTCCGGCCCAGGCGCCGACGATCCCGCCGGCGGCTCCGGCGTCGTCCGCTCAGCGTCCCCGCCCGCCGGCCCCTGTGCCGACGTCGCTCCGCATCGAGGAGCCCTTCAAGGCAGGACCCGTCGATCCACGACGTCTGATCCTGATCATTGAAGACGACAGCGCGTTCGCGGAAATCGTCAGGAACCTGGCCACGGAGATGGGCTTCCGCGCGCTGATCGCTCCCACGGCGGGTGAGGCGCTGGTGGCCGCCCGCGAACACTTGCCGCACGCCATCGTTCTCGACATCGGCCTGCCGGACCAGTCCGGTTTGTCCGTACTGGACATCCTCAAGCATGACGTTCGCACGCGTCATATCCCTATCCACGTGATCTCGGCGGAAGACCATTCCCGTGCGGCACTGTCGCTCGGTGCCGTCGGTTATCTGATCAAACCGACCACGCACGACGAACTCGTGCAGGTGCTCGATTCCCTCGAGGCTCGTCTATCCCAGCGGCCGCGCCGGGTGCTCGTGGTAGAGGATGACGCCGTCCAGCTCGATGCCATTCGCCAGTTGCTCGCCTCGGCCGACGTCGAAACCGTTGGCGCCTCGACGGCGGCCGATTGTCTGTCACTGCTTCGGCACCAGACGTTCGATTGCATGGTGCTGGACCTGTCCCTGCCGGACACGTCGGGCTTTGCGCTCCTGGAAACCCTCAGTACGGAGCAGGTCTATGGATTCCCGCCGGCCATCGTCTATACGGGGCGCGTGCTGTCCGCGGCCGAAGAGGAGCGGTTGAGGCGCTATTCCAGCTCCATCATCATCAAGGGTGCGCGCTCGCCCGAGCGGCTGCTCGACGAAGTGTCGCTGTTCCTGCACCGAGTGATCGCCGATCTTCCGGAGCCCCAGCAGGGCATGATCCGCGCCGCCTTGCACCGCGATGAAACACTTGAAGGTCGACGGATTCTTCTGGTGGAAGACGACGTGCGCAACGTCTACGCACTCATGAGCGTGCTCGAGCCACATGGTTGCGTCGTGACCATCGCCCGTAACGGCCAGGAAGCCATCGACGTGCTCAAGGCATCCGCGAAGGGCTCCGATGCCGGCGTCGATCTGGTTCTCATGGACATCATGATGCCTGTCAAGGATGGACTGACCGCGACCCGTGAACTGCGCCAGGACCCACGCTTCTCCAAGCTTCCGATCATTGCCCTGACGGCGAAGGCGATGCCGGACGACCAGCAGCAGTCGTTGCAGGCGGGTGCCAACGACTACGTGGCGAAACCGCTCGATGTGGACAAGTTGCTGTCGCTGATCCGGGTGTGGCTCACGGTGTGAGGGCAGGGCGCTGTGTTGTCTTGGTGTGTTCGTAAGCTGTTGCGGGTGCGACGCGGCCATCACCGGGCCGCTGCGAGACTCAGGGTCCCAGCCATCGCCAGGACCTACCCATGGACGCTATCGCCCTGCTCAAGCAGGACCACAAGCTGGTCAAGAGCCTTCTCGAGGACCTGACCCAGTCGACCACCCGCGCCGTGAAAAAGCGCGGGGAGCTGGTGCAGCAGATCTACATGAACCTCAAGGCTCATACGACGATCGAGGAAGAGATCTTCTATCCGGCGTTCAAATCCGCCGGCAAGAAAGAAGAAGAGAAGCTCTACTACGAGGCGCTCGAAGAACATCGCGCCGCGGAAGATCTCGTCCTGCCCGATCTGATGAAGACCGACCCGGCCACCGAACAGTTTTCCGGGCGGGCAAAGGTTCTCAAGGAACTGATCGAGCACCACATCGAGGAAGAAGAAGGCGACATGTTCAAGGACGCGCGAAAGTTACTCGATAAGAACCAGCTGAATGACCTCGGCGCGCGGATGGAGGCCCGGAAGACGGAGTTGCTGGCGCAGATGAAGCGGTCGAAGTAACGGATCCGTTGAGTAAGCGCACATGAGATCTCGTCGCGGCGACCCCACGGTCACCCCGCCTCGACCGTCACCTGGCCGTTCGAAAGAACCACCAGGCGACGAGCGCGACAATCGCCGGGATGGCGAATACGACCGCGAGTATCGGCAGTTCCTCCGGCACGCTGTAGCCCGCGCGGGTTACGCCGAGCCATAGATTGACTGCGGAGAGCGCGAGCCAGACCGGAATGAAGACAAGGGCGGCCGTGGACACCCCCGCGGACGTCCAGTTGCCGGTCAGCAGGGCAAAGCCCAAAAGGAAGAGGCCACTGCCGATAACGATGAGGGTGTGCATGGTATTGCTGTCTCCGCGTGAGGCATTACTATCCCAATCGGCCATGGAAAGGGGAAGGGGATGGTTTCTGGAACGGCGCGAGTTGCTATTTTTCTCGCCAGCATTTCGCTGTTGAGCGGGTATGCGAATGCTTCGGATTTCAATAGCGAAGGCTACGGACATCTCTGGAAGGTCCTATGTCCTGTGATCGGCTATCGCCATGGATTCGTTGAGTTTGGAGACCTTCAAAGGCTCCTGGGTATCCATACGGCAAAGCCGACGAAAATCGATGCGTGGACTTCTGTCGTCTCTATGACCGCGGAAAACCCGTCAAAACTCAGTGTGAGGCTTGATGTGTCCCGATACGAGAACGGCAGAACCTCCGGCTCGATACAGCAGTATCCGTACAACACCCTCAGTGAGATGCGGTCAGAACTCTCCCTGTCGATGTTACCTGTGGGCGACCATCTCACCGTCGATACTCTGGCAAAAGATCTGGGCAAACTAGGCTTTCGAGAGTTGGGAGGCGTCGTGCCTAGTACTTGGATGGGCGAGAAGGTCTACGGTAGAGATAATGGCCCCGAAGAGGTGCGCATTCGCTACATCGAAGGTGTCGAAGAGGCCCCTGATGTCGGCGGAATTACGGTGATTGGCTATCGATGGAAAGGCGAACAGGTGGTTCCGGTGACCCAAGGCGCGTGCTCCTGATTGCCAACTCGCGTCAGCAAGGAGCAGCTGCGGACGATGAAGATGTCATCATGGTGTCGAAGACAACGAGCTATTCCCAAGAGCGAAGGTCCCGCTAGGGAAAGGCTCGATGTCGGCATGGATCGATCAGCACGCGCCTGATCCACGCACAGATGCTGAGGAAAACCTCACTGAAGGAAATCAGTCATGAAAAGGTCGCTTCTCGTCTTCGCTCGCTGCGCAGTCGTTCTCGCTGGCGGAACGATTTCATGCGGGTACGCTCGAGCGGCAGATGCATCCATTGAGAGTTTCACGCATCTGTGGAAAGCGCTTTGCCCCGTCGCAGGGTACC
>DATNJP010000333.1:0-2293 GCA_035603855.1 Luteibacter sp.
GGTCCCAGCCGGGCTGGCCAGCGGCATACGGCTGATCGGCGGCGAGCCGCGGCGCCACATCCTCCCATGGCACGCGACTGAGTAACCGCGAGGGATCGGCAGCGACTTCGCTCGAGACGAAAATGGCCGCCGCGATACGCATAGGCTCGGGCGCGGGACGCCCTTGATCATGCCCTTCGCGCAGATCCGCTTCGAACTTCGCCACACCACTGCGGCGATGGATCACGGGTGCCTGCGCGATCCAGTCGCGCACGGCGCCATCATCCAGGAAACGCAGGGCATCCTGTTTCACATGCAGGAAATTCGCCACGCCCGTCGCGAGCAGGCTATCGGGTTGCACGAAGACACCATCTTCGGCGAGGAAGTCCATGCCATCGAGCAAGCCATGCAGGGCCAGCGTCGACTTGCCTGCGCCGCTGCTGCCAAGCAACAGGACTCCCAGCCCGTCCTCGCCGATACAGGCACCGTGCAAGGGCACCAGGTTAAGTCCGCGCGCGGCTAGCATGAAGACGGCGAATTCGATCAGTTCGTAGCGCACGTGATACGGGTACGCCAGCATGTCCTCGGAGACGACGACCAGCGCACGATATTGCGCCGGCAGGATCACGACATAATTGGACTCGTCCATCATTCCGCAGAGCACTCCGGCGCCCGCCTGCGCACGGACCGGCGGTGGCACGTCCTGCCCTTCGGGTGCATCGCGGGGGACGACCCGCATCTCGATGCGGAACTCCGGCGAGACCGCGGAGAACTGGTGCGCGGGAAGGCCTCCGTAAGCCGCTTCGGCAAGATCGAGCAGCTCCACGCTGTCGCTCTCGAAGCGGAAGCGCCCGCCCAGGATCTGCCGGCGAACGCAGACCGTCGGGCGCAAGCGCTCGCCAAATGGGCCCGCGGCGGGATCCCACCGGGCTGGGGCGTTATTCAGGAACATCATTGCCGGTCGATCGTCCTCGGGCCGCATCGGTTCGAGTCCGTGAGTGCGGTGCCCTCGCCGAAAGGTTGCCGCAAGGGCGCTGGCAGGCCCTTTCACCGAGTGGCGCAACCTCGTTGCCCTGCCGGGGCACATACGAGCCATGAAGCGCCGCTCGCGTGGCGCCCCTTGGTTTCGTTCGAGGCTTGTTCCGATGCTGAAGATCCAGGTAGGCCATTCCTATTTCCTGCGCTACGACAGCAAGCAGTGGGAACGTGGCAAACCGTATCCGCCGCTGGCCACGATCCAGATCGCCGCGTTGCTGCGCCGGATGGGCCACGACCTGTCGCTGTTCGACTCGATGCTCGCCGATGGCGTGGAAGACTACGTCCCTGCTCTGCGAAAGGCCGGGCCCGACCTTGTCGTGTTCTACGAAGACAATTTCAACTTCCTCACCAAGATGTGTCTCGGCCGCATGCGCGATGCCGCCTGCCGCATGATTGGCGAAGCACGTGCCAGCGGTGCGCGCGTCATCGTCGCCGGCTCGGATGCCTCCGACCATCCGGAAGCGTTCCTTGCCGCGGGCGCTGATGCGGTGCTCATCGGTGAAGGTATCGGTGCACTGATCGCACTCGTCGATCGTCTCGAACGCCAGCCCGCCATGGACACGGCGACATGGACCGCCGGCCTGCCCGGCCTCGCCACCATCGCCGATGGGGAGACCCGGATCACCCGTATCGGCGCAGTGCCGCCGGACCCGCGCGTCGTTGGACGGCCCGCGTGGGACCTGCTCGACATCGAACGCTACCGCGATTTCTGGCGCGGGCGCCACGGTTACTTCAGTCTCAACATGGCGGCGTCACGTGGTTGCCCCTTCCGCTGCAACTGGTGCGCGAAGCCGATCTGGGGCAACCACTACAACCAGCGTCCGGCAGAGGAAGTAGCCGACGAGATGGCCTACCTGAAGCACACTTTCGCACCCGACCATATCTGGATGGCCGATGACATCTTCGGCTTTCATGTCGACTGGGTCGTCGAGTTCGCGGAACACCTCCACGCGAACGACGGCTCCATTCCCTTCATGATCCAGACGCGCGCCGACCTCACCAGCGAGCGGATGACCGCCGCCCTGGCCAAGGCGGGTTGCGAGGAAGCATGGATCGGCGCGGAAAGCGGAAGCCAGCGTGTCCTCGATCGCATGACCAAGGGTACCAAGGTGCCCGAACTCATCACGGCACGGCAGCGGCTCGGCAAGCATGGGATCCGGGTGGGTTTCTTCATCCAGCTCGGCTACCTCGGCGAACAACTGGACGACCTGCTCGCCACGCGCGAACTCGTCGCCGCCGCGGCACCCGACGATATCGGCGTCAGCGTGTCCTATCC
>DATNJP010000334.1:0-12628 GCA_035603855.1 Luteibacter sp.
CCAGCCGGACGCGCGTTACCTGTCGATCGGCGCGTTCGAAATCAATCCCGACCGCCGTAACAACAACGGCCTCAACTGGGGTTTCAACAACGCCACCGGCGTGATGATTCCGGTGGAGGCCGGTTACGAAACCAGCTTCGCCAACGATCCCTACCCGAAGCACCTGAAGATCGGCGGCTGGTACAACTCCGCCGATTTCACCGATCCGGAACTCAACACGAAGGGCCTGCATCGCGCCCTCGTCGGTGGAACCGCGCGTAATTATTCAGGCGGTCGCTACGGCCTCTACGTGCTGGGCGACAAGGTGATCTGGAAGCCGGATCCGAACTCGAACACGCGTAACCTCGCGCTGTTCGGCTCGCTGACCGGCCCGCTGGACAACGCGGAGAATTACACGCTGCAGTCCACCTTCGGTGCCATCTGGACCGGCCTGTCGGCGGCACGTCCGAACGACTCCCTCGGTTTCCAGGCCACGTTGTTCCGCTTCAGCCGCAAGGCCACGGGCTTCGAAGACGACCTCATCCACAAGAACAGCGGCACGATCGAGCACTTCGACCGCAACGAATGGATGACCGAGCTGAACTACAGCTACAAGCTGTTCCCGGTGGTCAGCATCGTGCCGAACCTGCAGTACATCGTGCACCCGGACATCCTTGGCAACACCGTCGGCATCGGTCGCGTGCCGGCCAACGCCATCGTGATCGGCCTGCGCGTGATGGTGAACATGGGCGGCCCGGGCAGCCAGTGACACGCCTGGGCGACGGTTGGGCACATAATCGGGCCATCCTGGCCGGCTGGCGCGTGACCTCTCCGTGGACCTGAAACACCTGCAAAGCTTCATCCGTATCGTCGAGTTCGGCAGCCTGACGCGTGCCGCCGCCACGCTCGATGTGTCGCAGTCGCTGCTCAGCCGCCAGGTGCGCCAGCTCGAAATGGAGCTGGGCACGCACCTGCTGGAGCGCAACGGACGCGGGGTGGTCGCCACCGAGGCGGGGCGCGAACTCGTCGAGCATGGCCGCGGCATCCTCCGCCAGGTGGAAGTCGCGCGGATGCAACTGGGCCAGGCCCGCGGCGTCTTCGGTGGCAAGCTGGCCATCGGCCTGCCGCCGAGCGTCGGCGGCCTGCTCACGGTCGATCTCGTGATGCGCTTTCGCGAACGCTACCCCGCGGCGCAGATCAGCGTGGTGGAAGCCTTGAGCGCCAGCCTGCTCGAATGGCTGCAACTCGGGCGCCTGGACTGCGCGCTGCTCTACAACCCGTCGGTCAACGCGAACATGCGTTTCCGCCACGTGCATTCCGAGGAGCTCTACCTCATCGGCAGCATGAAGGAAGGCCGCGAGTTGCCCGAGAGCGTGCCGCTGGCGACCCTGGGCAAATACCCGCTGATCATCCCGTCGCCCTTGCATTCGGTACGCCAGCTCATCGAAGCGGACACCGCGCGCTATGGCGTCTCGCTGGATGTCCGCCTGGAAATCGATTCCGTGCGCTCGCTGCTCGACCTGGTCGAGAGGGGCCTTGGCTACGGCATCCTGTCGAGAAATGCGGTTTTGGCAAGGCGCGGGCCTCACCAGTTGCAGGCGGTACCGATCGTGATGCCGAACATCGTCACGCGCCTCGTCGTCGCCACGCCCACCCAGCGACCCATGAGCGCCATCACCGAGCAAGCCCTGATCCTGGTCGACGAACTGATCGCCGAAGGCAAGCTCGACCCGCACAACTGATTCGTGTTGCGTTGCATCAAATGCAATCCGCAAGCTCGGATATGACGATCATGCATAACAGATAGGCGCATGATCGCATTGTTCGCCCACCTCGCCGGGACGACCATCGTGCCGGTTGTTTCAGACGATGGGCGACATGTCATGGCGCACGAGATTCCCTGTTGGTACATGCGTGGCGGCACGTCGAAGGGCCCGTTCTTCCTGGCCCGCGACCTGCCCGACGACCTGCCCACGCGCGACGCGGTGATCCTGGCCGCGATGGGCTCCCCGGACGATCGCCAGATCGATGGCCTCGGTGGCGCGAAGACGCTGACCAGCAAGACCGGCATCCTCTCGATCCCGACCGATGGCGCCGCCGATCTCGACTTCCTGTTCGGCCAGGTGGGCATTGCCGACGCCGTGGTCGACACCACGCCCAACTGCGGCAACATGCTCGCCGCCGCCTTGCCGGCGGCGATCGAGGCAGGCCTCATCAAAGGTGACCGCGGCACCACCACGCGCCGCGTGCGCACGGTGAATACCGGTGTCATCGCCGAGATCACCATCGAGACGCCCTTCGGCGAACCGGTGTACGACGGTGACGCACGCATCGATGGCGTACCGCGTCCAGCCGCCCCGGTCAGCTGCGGTTTCCTCGATACGGAAGGCTCGCTCACGGGGAGCCTGCTTCCCACCGGCAACGTGCGCGACACGATCGACGGCATCGAGATGACGCTGATCGACAACGGCATGCCCGTGATGATCATCGCCGCAGCCGACCTGGGCGTGCGTGGCGACGAGACGCCGGCGGAGCTGGACGCGAATACCGAACTGAAGGCGCGCATCGATGCGTTGCGCCTGAAGGCCGCGCCGCTGATGAACCTCGGCGATGTCAGCAAGAAGCCCGTGCCGAAGATCACGCTGGTTTCCCCCGCGCGTCACGGCGGTGCGATCGGCACGCGCACCTTCATTCCGCACGACGTGCACACCTCCATCGGCGTGCTCGGTGCCGTCACCGTCGCGACCGCGGCCGTGCTGCCCGGTTCCGTGGCGTACGCCGTCGCCAACCCCGGCGAGGGTGCCGTGCGCACCCTGTCCATCGAACATCCCACTGGCGAGTTCAGTGTCGAGGTCGGCATGGAGGGCACGCGCGTCGTTCGCGCCGCGCTCCTGCGCACGGCCCGTCTGCTGATGCGCGGCAGTGTTCCCATCTCCCCCTCGATCTGGCGCGGCCCCGCCGCCTGATCCCCCAACTGGAGCTAAGCCATGTCCGAACAGAAGACCGCGCTCATCGTAAGCGCCCACTCCGCCGACTTCGTCTGGCGCGCCGGCGGCGCCATCGCGCTGCACGCGGCGCAGGGCTGGCGCGTGCATATCGTCTGCCTGTCGTTTGGCGAGCGCGGCGAGTCCGCGAAGCTGTGGCGCCAGCCCGGCATGACGATGGACCAGGTGAAGACCAACCGTCGCGCGGAAGCGCAGGAAGCGGCCGACATCCTCGGTGCCAGCGTCGAATTCCTCGACATCGGTGACTACCCGATGCGCGCCGACCTCGACGTCGTTTTCCACCTGGCGAAGGTCTATCGCGAGCTGCGTCCGTCGTTCGTGCTCAGCCATTCGCTGAAGGATCCGTACAACTTCGATCATCCGCTCGCCACGCATGTCGCCCAGGAGGCGCGCGTCGTCGCCCAGGCGCACGGCCATGATCCGCAGGTGCCTGTCATCGGTGCGCCGCCGGTGTTCCTGTTCGAACCGCACCAGCCGGAACAGTGCGAGTGGAAGCCGGAGCTGTTCCTCGACATCACCTCCGTGTGGGAGAAGAAGCGCGCGGCGTTCGAGACCATGCGCGCGCAGGAACACCTGTGGGAGTACTACACCCGCGTCGGTCTGCAGCGCGGTGCACAGGCCTCGCGTAACTCGGACTTCAAGATCACCTATGCGGAAGCGTTCCAGCGCGTGTTCCCGCATGTGACCCAGGGTACGCTCGCATGATCGGCGTCGTCGTTCGCAACCGCCCGGCCATCACGGCCGACCAGGCTGGTACGCTGGCTGCCATGGGCGTGGCCACGGTGCACGAAGCGCAGGGCCGTACGGGCCTGTTCCTTCCGCCGATCGGTCCGATCCAGCAGGACGTGTCCATCGCCGGCTCCGCGGTGACCGTGCTCGCCCAGCCGGGTGACAACTGGATGCTGCATGTGGCCGTCGAGCAGTGCCGCCCCGGCGACATCCTCGTCGTGGCCTGCACGACAGAGAACACCGACGGCATGTTCGGCGACCTGCTCGCCACGTCGCTGGTGGCGCGTGGCGTCGCCGGCCTGGTGATCGACGCGGGCGTCCGCGACAGCGCCGAGCTGCGCCGCATGGGCTTCCCTGTATGGGCTCGCGCCGTGCATGCGCGCGGCACGGTCAAGGCCACGCTCGGCTCGGTGAACATCCCGGTGGTGATCGGCGGCCAGCTGGTCAAGCCGGGCGATGCGATCGTCGCCGACGACGACGGCGTCGTCGTTGTGCCGTATGCGACCGTCGACGGTGCCATCGCGGCGTCGCGCAAGCGCGTGCTCAACGAGGACAGCAAGCGTGAACGCCTTGCGGCGGGCGAGCTCGGCCTCGACATCTACGATATGCGTACGAAGCTGGCCGAAGCCGGCCTGCGCTACGTTGACGACCTTCCGAACGAGTAAGCAATGAAGTCCTGCCTCCCCCCCGATCCCAACCCCACCAAGCCGCTGCACGCGCTGCCCGCACTTTCCTGCGATGCGCACTGCCACGTGTTCGGCCCGGCCGATACATTCCCCTATGCGCCGGACCGCAGCTATACGCCGCCCGATGCACCGTACGAACACCTCGTGGCCCTGCACGATTTCCTGGGCCTCGAGCGTGGCGTGATCGTCCAGGCCAGCTGCCACGGCACCGATAACACCGCCATGATCGACGCCATCGCACGCGGCAACGGGCGCTATCGTGGCGTGGCCATCGTGGACGACGGCATCGATAACAAGGGCCTCGAGGCGCTGAACGACGGTGGCGTGCGTGGTGTGCGCTTCAATTTC
The DNA here is from genome assembly GCA_035603855.1 of Luteibacter sp. GTDB lineage: Bacteria > Pseudomonadota > Gammaproteobacteria > Xanthomonadales > Rhodanobacteraceae > Luteibacter. The sequence continues at coordinate 4,748 of DATNJP010000334.1, forward strand.
GTGCAGCACCTCGGTGGCCGGCCGGACATGAACGTGTTCTGGCGCGTGCTCGACAAGGTCGCCGAGATGGGCTGGCACGTGGTCCTCCACCTCGACGCCAACGACATCGTCGAGCTGCAGGACGTGCTGGCCAGGATCCGCGTGCCCTTCGTCATCGACCACATGGGCCGTGTGCAGGCCGCCCAGGGCCTCGACCAGGAACCTTTCCGCCTTCTCGTGGCACTCATGCGGGATAATCCGCTGGCCTGGGTGAAGGTGTGTGGCGCCGAGCGCGTGTCGGTCGGCAAGCGCCCGTTCGACGATGCCATCCCGTTCGCCCAGACCCTGATCGAGACGGCACCGGACCGCGTCCTGTGGGGTACGGATTTCCCGCACCCGAACATCTCCAAGGACATGCCGAACGACGGCGGCCTGGTCGACCTGATGTTCCGCTTCTGCCCGGACGAGGCGTTGCGCAAGCGCCTGCTCGTCGACAACCCCGCGCGCCTGTACGACTTCGCCTGATCGCTCCACGCACAGAGAAAACCATGTCCGATATCGCCGCCACCATCCCCTCGTCGCAGAAGCCGCGTAAGCCGTTCTACCGGCAGCTGTACATCCAGGTGCTGGTGGCGGTCGTTATCGGCGTGCTGCTGGGTTACCTCTCGCCGAAGTACGCGGTGCAGATGAAGCCGTTCGGCGACGCCTTCATCGCCCTGATCAAGATGGTGATCGGGCCGATCATCTTCTGCACGGTGGTCACCGGCATCGCCGGCATGCGCGACATGCGCAAGGTGGGCCGTGTCGGCGGCAAGGCGCTGCTCTATTTCGAGATGATCTCGACGGTGGCCTTGTTCTTCGGCCTCGTCGCCGGTCACATCTTCCATCCCGGCACCGGCTTCAATGTCGATCCGACCACGCTGAAGGCGGACGAGATCGGTTCGCTGGTCGCGCAGGGACACAATATCGAGTCGATCAGCTTCCTGCTGTCGATCATTCCCAATACCTTCGTCAGCGCGTTCGCCAAGGGTGACGTGCTGTCGATCCTGCTGATTTCCGTACTGTTCGGTTGCGCGCTGGCCGCCATCGGTGAACGTGGCAAGCCCATCTACAGCGTGATCGAAGCGGGCGCGCAGGTCTTCTTCAAGATCGTCCACTACATCACCGCCGTCTCCTCGATCGGCGCGTTCGGCGCGATGGCCTTCACCATCGGCAAGTACGGCGTCGTTTCGCTGGTGCCGCTGATGGAGCTGATCGGCAGCTTCTATGTCGTGTGCATCATCTTCGTCGTGCTGGTGCTCGGCATCGTGGCGCGCATCGCCGGATTCAGCATCCTGCGCTTCTGCGCTTACATCCGCGACGAATTGCTGATCGTCCTGGGTACCAGCTCGTCGGAAGTCGTGCTGGCGCCGCTGATGCGCAAGATGGAAGACCTCGGTTGCCCGAAGGAGACCGTCGGCCTGGTGGTGCCCACGGGTTACTCGTTCAACCTCGACGGCACCAACATCTACCTCACCATGTCCATCCTGTTCATCGCCCAGGCGCTGAACATCAACCTGACGCTCGAACAGCAGATCACCGTGGCCATCGTGGGCATGCTCACGTCCAAGGGCGCCAGCGGCGTCGCAGGCGCCGCACTGGTGATGCTCGCCTCCACGCTCAGCGTCGTCCCCGTCGTTCCGGTGGCCGGCATGGTCCTGATCCTCGGCATCCACCGCTTCCTCGGCACGGGCCTCGCGATGACCAACCTCGTCGGCAACGGCGTCGCGGCGATCGTGGTGTGCGCGTGGGAAAAGGAACTGGACCGCACGAAGCTGGCAGCGGTACTGAAAGCCGCCTGACCCCCGCCCTGCAGACAATGTGGGAGCCGCCTCAGCGGCAAATGTGGGAGCCGCTTCAGCGGCGATCCCGCGGCAGCGGGCCAGTCATTGGCGAGCACCCCATCGCCGCTGAAGCGGCTCCCACAGAAAGCCGGCTCTCACAGAAGGCAGGGCTTCCTCACAGAAGGCAGGGCTTCCACAGAAGGCAGGGCTCCCCCACAAAGCGGGCCGCCCCGCGGCTCGGTTACGCGGCTAGCGACACGCCGGCTTCCAGCGCGTCGAAGTATTCACGCGTCAGCCGCAGCTGCGTCGTGGCGTCTTCGGCCTGGTTCACCACGTGGCGGAACGCGGCGTTCTCCGGACGATCCTTCGCATACCACCCGAGGTGCTTGCGAGCGATGCGCACGCCCATCTTCTCGCCGTAGAACGCGTAGAGATGTTCGAGGTGTCCGCTGAGGATGTCGCGCACCTCGCCCGGTGTCGGTTCGGGCAGGAAGCCGCCGGTTTCCAGATGGTGCGCGATCTCGCGGAAGATCCACGGGCGACCCTGCGCACCGCGTCCGACCATCACGGCATCGGCGCCGGTGACACGCAATACGTCGCGCGCCTTCACCGGATCGACGATGTCGCCGTTGGCCAGCACCGGGATCGATACGCTCGCCTTCACCGCCGCGATGGTCGCGTACTCGGCATCACCTTCGTACTTGTCCGCACGCGTGCGCCCATGCACCGCCAGCGCGGCGATGCCCGCGTCCTGGGCGATGCGCGCGATCGTCAGCGCATTGCGATGGTCACGGTCCCAGCCCGTGCGGATCTTGAGGGTGACGGGTACGTCCACGGCCTTCACCACGGCGTGCAGGATGCGCGCGACCAGCGGTTCGTCCTGGAGCAAGGCGGAGCCCGCCCAGACATTGCAGACTTTTTTCGCCGGGCAACCCATGTTGATGTCGACGATCTGCGCGCCGTTGTCCGCGTTGTACTTCGCCGCTTCCGCCAGCATGCCCGGGTCGTAACCCGCGATCTGCACGCTCACCGGTTCCGGCTCGCCGTCGTGGTCCATGCGACGCAGCGACTTGGTGGTGTTCCACAGGCGTGGATCGGCGGTGGTCATCTCGGACACGGCCAGCCCGGCCCCCATGCGCTTGCACAGGAGCCGGAACGGTTTGTCGGTCACGCCGGCCATGGGCGCGAGCACCACGGCCGGCGCGATGGGGTAGGGGCCGATACGCATGGTGTTGATTTTACGCGATTCCCGGCATTGATGCCGGGAGGGGGCTCAGTGCATCCCCAACCAGGCCGCGATGCCCCCCGCCAGGATCCCGAAGCCGACGACCGCCACCGCTACCGCCACAAGCAATCGCAGGGGGAACGATCCCGCGAGCATGGTCAGCGAGGGCAGGCTGACCGGGGGCAAGGTCATCAGCAGGGCGGCGGCCGGGCCGCCGCCCATGCCAAGGGCAAGCATGGCCTGCACGATGGGTACCTCGCCTGCCGTGGGTATCACGAACAGCATGCCCGCCAGGGCGAAGGCGGCGATCCAGAACCACTGGTCGCCGATCGCCGGTCCGATATGCGGAAACATCCACGCGCGTGCCGCGCCAAGCAGCAGGACGATCACGATGTATTCCGGGATCAGCCGTACGGTCATCCGTGTGAAGATCCGTCCCCATTGGCTCATCACTTCAGCGAACGAGCGCGAGTCCGGTTCAGCCGGCGGCGGTTCGATGGTGACGGCTGGCGCGGGCCCCGCCAGCCGATTGGCGAGATAGCCGAGGCCGAAGACCATCGGTATGCCCAGGAGAACGCGCAGCACGGTCCAGTGCCAGCCGATGACGAAGCCCGTGAAGATCAGCGTCGCGGGATTCAGCACGGTATTGCCGAGCCAGAACGCGATGGACGCGCCCGGCGCCGCGTGGTGTTTGCGCAGGCCGACGACGACCGGCGCCGCGCAGCAGGTGCACATCATGCCCGGGACAGAGAGGAGGCCACCGGCGAGGGTGCTGCCGAATCCGCGGCTGCCCAGGGCGCGTCGCACCCAGTTCACGGGCAGCAATGCCTGTACGCCGGAGCCAAGCAACAAGCCCAGCACCATCGCCTTCCAGATGGCGTTGCCGTATGCCAGCGCGTAGGCGAGCGCGGCGCTCCAGGATGGCGACGGCGCGCTCGCCGCATCGCCCATCAGGATGGAATGACCGATGGAATGTTGGTCGGCCGCGACGAAGGCACGTCCGTAGTACGGATACCACTTCACGTAGAAGAGACCGGCGACCGCCAGCAACAACAAGATCGACCAGCGCACCGTGCGTGCGCGCTGCAAAGCGACGGACATACGCCCCCCTTCGGACTCATGGACATTGTGGCCCTGACAGGGCACGACATTGCCGACCGTTCACCGCAGGCCTGGTGCGCTGCGGAGGGGCAAGACTGACGACGACGGCATGCGCCGTCGCGCGACCCAAGCATGCTACGGGAGCCGGGCAAAGTCACTCTTGGCCGGGATCGCCGTCGCGGACGGCCAAGCCCGGTGCCGATGCTTTTCGTTATGCTGGACCGATAACGGCATCCATGCCTTGGCGATGTTCGCGGGAGCTGAAATGAGTTCTGTTCGTTTGACCGACCTCGCCCATGGTGGCGGCTGTGGCTGCAAGCTCGCGCCCTCGGTGCTCCAGGAATTGCTTGCCGACAAACCGGTGGCCATGCCCTTCGCACAGTTGCTCGTGGGTACCGAGTCCAGCGACGACGCCGCCGTTTGGCAGGTCGACGAGCGCACGTGCGTGATCGCCACCACCGATTTCTTCATGCCGGTGGTCGACGATCCGTACGACTTTGGCCGCATCGCGGCGGCCAACGCGCTATCGGACGTCTATGCGATGGGCGGCAAGCCCATCATGGCGCTGGCTATCCTGGGCATGCCGTTGAACAAGCTTGACGTGGCGTCGGTTCGCGCCATTCTCGCGGGCGGTGAATCCATTTGCGCCGAGGCGGGCATTCCCATCGCGGGCGGTCATTCCATCGATTCGGCGGAACCGATCTACGGCCTCGCCGCGATCGGCCTTTGCGAGCCCGCCAACGTGCGTCGCAATTCGGGTGCGAAAGAAGGCGACGTATTGATCCTGACCAAGGGCATCGGCATCGGTGTCTATTCGGCGGCGTTCAAGAAAGAAGCGCTGCCGCCGGATGCCTATGCGGAAATGCTCGCCTCGACCACGTTGCTGAATCACATCGGCCACGAACTGGCCAAGGATGACGACGTGCATGCGATCACCGACGTCACCGGCTTCGGCCTGTTGGGCCACGCGCTGGAGATGGCGCGGGGCAGCCAGTTGCGCATCCGGCTCGACGCGTCGCGCGTACCGCTGCTTACCCACGCTGAGAGCTTGATCAAGGCGGGCTACGTCACCGGTGCCTCGAAGCGGAACTGGGCCAGCTACAGCGACGGCGTGACCCTGGCGGCGGAACTTCCGGACTGGCGCCGCGACCTGTTGACCGATCCGCAGACCTCGGGTGGCCTGCTGGTGGCGTGCAGCGCCGGGCGAGCCGACGCGATCCGTGCCCTGATCGAAGCGGCGGGGTATCCCCGCGCGAGCATCGTCGGTGTCGTGACGTCGGGTACGCCGGGCGTCGAGGTGGTCTGACGCCGCCGTCGAATGGCGGAAGAGAATGGGAGTCGAACCCACCCAAGACAGTCTGGCTGCCTCACCCGGATTTGAAGTCCGGACGTCCCACCGGGGACGATTCTCTTCCGTAGGCCTCCGTTACGAACCGGACCCGAAAAGGTCCAGGTAGCGCGGCTGGATCCTGCGCAACGTGCCGTGATTCAGCGTAACACCTTGGCGGTCGAAGAACTCCAGTATCTGGATCGCCACCTTGCGCCCGTTGTCGAGGCGGTCCCGAAACTGCGCGGCGGTGAAACGTCCGTCGTCGGCCTGCGCTGCGACATCAGCCGCGATCAGCAGCATCTCGTGCACCGTGGCCCGCAGGAAGAAATGGTCGTGCGCGATTTCGTCGACCAGTCCCACGCGCGCCGCGAATTTCATCAGCTGGCGGATCTCGGTTTCCGGGCGCGAAAGCGCGTCCGCGATATCACGCACGCGCGGCGGACGAAAGCGTGTCTCGCCGGCAAGCCAGGGCGCGACACGCTGCCATTGCGCTTCCCGCTCCGGGCTCAGTTGCAGGGAATGACTGGCCAGGCGAACGAAGGCGCCATCGCGAACGACGCGTCCGGCGAGGTCGGCGTGCTGCAAGGCGAGTGCGAACGCGGCCGGGGGCAGCTTCGGTTGGGATGCCGTGCGCAGCTTTTCCCGGCCCATGCCCTGTACGTCGGGGTTTTCCGCATGAAACGTTCCGAGGCGTTCGAGCAGGCCATCGACGAAGCGGCGCCAGTGCGACCGGTTGAGCGCGACGCGTTCGTCACCCGCGTCGATGACGAGCGGATCGACGGACGCCACGATCTGGTCGAACGTCACGGCGGACAGGGCGCGGTCCCGTGCGAAGGCCCGCAGGTCGCGAACGAAAGGCGGCGCGTCGAGCAGGGCGACGAGGCTCGTCGTCGCATCGGCGATCGCGAACGCCGCGCGCTGCGCTTCGCGCTCGGCCGTGCGTCGCTGCCGCGAGGGCGCATGCAGGTCGAGGAATGCGCCGCCACCCATCGTGCGTCGGGCGGATACGTCACGCAGCACGAATCGATCCCGCGTCGCCGCGGCGATCGGACGATCGAGGACGAGCTGCACGTCCGCGTCGCGGCCAGGCAACAGCTGCTCACCTTCCAGCAGGACGACGCGCGCACCCACTTCGGCCGACCCGTGGTGAAGACGCGCGGGGAACCACTGGCCGATCGGCCTGGGTTCTCCCGGCAGGAGATGCAGCCGTGCATCGATACGGTCGGTGGGCGCATGCAGGAAGGGATCGACGACCATGTCGCCGCGATGGATCGCGTCCTTGCTGATGCCGTCACCGGCGAGGTTCAGGGCGCAGCGATCACCCGCGCGGCCGACCTCTACCTGCCGGTTCTGCGCGTGCAATGAACGGACACGCGCGCCGAGCCCCGACGGGCTGATCAGCACCTGATCCTTCACATGCACCTCGCCGGACAGCACGGTGCCGGTCACCACCACGCCGATGCCGGACAGGGTGAACACGCGATCGACGGCGAGACGGAAACGCCCGTCGGCACTCCGCTCGCCAGACGCGCGGGCCTCGTCGACGAGGCGCTGGCGAAGCGCGTCGATGCCAAGGCCCGTGGTCGAGGACACCGGCAGGATGTCGACGCCGTCGAGTCGCGTGCCCGCGGTCGCCTCGCGAATCTGCGCGCGCACTTCCGCCAGTCGCTCCGGCGTGGCGAGATCCGCCTTCGTCAGCGCGATCAGGCCGCGTTCGATGTGCAGCAGGTCCAGGATCGCCAGATGCTCGAGCGTCTGCGGCATGACCCCATCGTCGGCCGCGACCACCAGCAGGGCGATGTCGATGCCACTCGCTCCGGCTGCCATCGTGTGCACGAAGCGCTCATGGCCGGGCACGTCGATGAAGCCGAGCGTGAAATCATCGTCCAGCGGCAGATACGCGAAACCGAGGTCGATGGTGATGCCGCGGGCTTTCTCTTCCTTCAGCCGATCGCCATCGACGCCGGTCAGCGCCCTGACCAGCGACGTCTTGCCGTGGTCGATATGTCCCGCGGTGCCAACGATCATGGACGCGGTGCGACGAGTCGGGTGCTGTCGAGACGGGCGAGTGATTCCAGCAACAGCGTTTCGTCCGCCACGTCGAGGCAACGCAGGTCGAGCAGCAACGCACCATCGCCGATGCGGCCGATGATCGGGCGTGGAAGGTCGCGCAGTGCCGAAGCCAGGGCTTCGAGCACACTCTGGCTTCCACGCGGGCGAATGATGAGGGCCGCGCTGGCGAGGGTATCCAACGGCAAGGCACCCGAACCGATCTGGCTCACGCAGTCACCCGTCGTCACATCGAACGCGTGGCCAAGGACGCTGCCGAAGGCGGGTTGCAGGCGCCGGGCCTGGGTCGCGATATCCGCCTGATCGCGCGCCAGGAAGCGCAGCGTGGGAAGCCGTTCCGCGAGTCGATCGGG
>DATNJP010000335.1:0-2421 GCA_035603855.1 Luteibacter sp.
CGATGGCGAGTCCGGGCTTACCCTCGCCCGGCGCTATCGCCCCACCGGCATCCTGCTCGACGTCATGCTGCCCGGCATGGATGGCTGGACCGTGATCGACCGCCTCAAAAGCGACCCGGCGACGCGGCATATCCCCGTGCATTTCATCTCGGCGACCGACGATGCCACGCGTGGCCTCGAACTCGGTGCGGTGGGTTTCCTCACCAAGCCGGTCAGCCGGGAGTCGATCACCACCGCGTTCGAGCGGCTGCTTCACTTCGCGGAAGGTCGCACGCGCCACCTGCTGGTGGTCGACGACGACGCCAGCGCGCGTACCGCCGTACGCACGCTACTCAAGGACGATTCGGTCGTGATCGAAGAAGCGTCTTCGGGCGAAGAGGCCCTGGCGAAAACGACGCAGACGGCGTTCGATTGCATCGTGCTCGACCTCGGCCTGCCCGGCATGTCCGGCTTCGACTTCCTCGAACGGCTGTCGCATGGCGGACAGACGCCGCCGGTAGTCGTTTACTCCGGCCGCGACCTCTCCCGCGAGGAGAGCATGCGCATCCGCCAGTACACCGACAGCATCGTGGTGAAGGGCGCGCGCTCGCCCGAGCGCCTGCTCGACGAGGTCAGCCTGTTCCTGCATTCCATCCGCCACGGTGGTGGCATGCGCGCCGACACCCTCGCGGCGGCGGACAGCCTGGACGACGGCGACCTGCGCGGCCGCCGCCTGCTGCTGGTCGACGACGACATGCGCAACCTGTTCGCCCTCTCCAAGGTGCTGCGCGCGAAGGGCATCGACGTGGTCATGGCCCAGGACGGACGGAAGGCACTGGACACGCTCGACAAGGACCCCGGCCTCGAGCTCGTCCTGATGGACATCATGATGCCGGTGATGGACGGCTACGAGACGATGCGCGCCATCCGCGCCAAACCGCCCGTGGCACGCGTGCCGATCATCGCCCTGACCGCCAAGGCCATGCGCGGCGATCGCGAAAAGTGCCTGGAGGCCGGCGCGAACGATTACCTGTCCAAACCGATCGACGTCGACCGCCTGCTGTCGATGATCCGCGTATGGCTGCCGGCGCGGGTCTGACGTGGACGTCGAGGACATCGAGATCCAGCTCTTCGTGCGCGCCATGCAGTTGCGCCACGGTTACGACTTCAGCGAGTACGCCCCGGCGTCGCTGAAGCGCCGCGTGCTCCAGCTCGTGGTGACTCATGGCGCCGGCACGATCAGCGAACTCAACCGGCGCCTGCTGCACGACGAAGGCTTCGTCGCCAGGGTCATCGAGGGATTGTCCGTCCCCGTCTCGGAGATGTTCCGCGATCCGCCGGTGTTCCGCGCGTTGCGTGACAAGGTGCTGCCGGTGCTTGCGTCGTATCCGCAGATCAACATCTGGCAGGCCGGCTGTGCACACGGACAGGAGGTCTACTCGCTGGCCATCCTGCTGGAGGAGGCGGGCCTGTACGACCGCGCGCACATCTACGCCACTGATTTCAACGATGCGGCACTCGCCGCCGCGGGCGAAGGCATCTATGCCACGCGCGACGCCCGCGACTGGTCGCGCAATTACCTCGAGGCCGGTGGCCAGCATTCCTTCAGCGACTACTACAGCGCGCGCTACGACTTCATCAAGATCGACCAGCGACTGCGCCGCAACGTCACCTTCTTCAACCATAACCTGGTGACCGACGAAGTATTCTGCGAGGCACATCTCATCCTCTGCCGGAACGTGCTGATCTACTTCAGCAACACCTTGCAGGACCGGACCCTTGGACTGTTCCGCGACAGCCTCGTGCGTGGCGGTTTCCTCTGCCTCGGCACGCGGGAGAACATCGATTTCTCCCCTGCGGCGGCGGGTTTCGCCGACATCGACCATGCCTTGCGCATTTACCAGGTGGGCGGGCCGGGAGCGAGGCCGTTACTGAAATGAGCCGGCGCGAGGCCATCGTCATGGGTTGCAGCGCGGGTGGCCTCTCGGCCCTCCAGCGGCTCCTTCCCGGCCTCGATCCGGGCCTGTGCGTGCCCATCGTGATCTGCTGCCATACCGGCTCGGCTGACGTGTCCCTTCTGGTCGAACTGCTGGCGCGCGTCTCCCGCCTGCCCGTGGTGGAAGCACAGGAGCGTGCGCCCGCCGACCCGGGCGTGGTCCACGTGTCGCCGACCGGATACCATTTGCTGGTGGAAGAGAACTTCCATTTTTCCCTCAGCGTCGACGCGAAGGTCGCCTATGCGCGACCGTCGATCGACGTCCTGTTCGAGACGGCGGCGGATGCATGGCGCGAACGACTCGTCGCCGTGTTGATGACCGGGGCCAATTCCGACGGTGCGAACGGCCTTGCCGCCGTTCGCCGAGCGGGTGGCTATGCGGTGATCCAGGACCCCGCCGGCGCCGAAGCCGACATCATGCCGCTGGCCGGGCTGGAAGTGGCGGG
>DATNJP010000336.1:0-3009 GCA_035603855.1 Luteibacter sp.
CGAGGAAGCCCTTGATGCGCGGCACGCCGACCTGCATGCCGAGATTCACGGTCGCGAGGTTCCAGGAATGCACCAGCGCATCGAGCATGGGCACCTGGCCATGGATCTCGCGGTCATCGTTCTGCGGCGTCCATGGCTTGCCATCGGGCTGGCGCAGGTTGATCGGCGAATCATCGACGATCGAGGCCAGCGACCATTTCTGCGGCTGCGCTAATGCCACGAGGTAGACCAGCGGCTTCACCAGGGATCCGATGGGGCGGCGTGCGTCGAGGGCACGATTGAACCCCTGGTCGCCAGGATCGCGCGAACCGACCACGGCCAGCACGCTGCCGTTACCGGTATCGGTGACCACCGCGGCCGCCTGCGCGGCGGCACCGCGCTTTCCGAGCGCCTTCGCCGTCGTGAGGATCGCCTGTTCCGTATACAACTGCGCGGACGGATCGAGCGTCGTGAAGATCGACAGGCTGCCGTCGCGCAGCGCGGCCTCGTCGAAGTCGGCGGTGATCTGCGAACGCACCAGCTGCATGAAGGCCGGGAACCGGTTGTGCGGCAGCTGTGCGTTCTCCGCGATGCCCAGCGGCGATGCCTGCGCCGCCTTGGTCTGCGCATCGTCGAGCAGGCCCGTGTCGTGGAACTGCTGGAGCACGAGGTTGCGTCGCGACAGGGCGCGATCGGGATAGCGGCGCGGGTCGTAATAGCTCGGGCCCTTCACGAGGCCGATGAGCAACGCCATCTCCTGCGGGCGCAGGTCTTCCAGGCGACGGCCGAAGAAGAACTCACCACCGGCGGCGAAACCATGCACCGCCTGGTTGCCTTGCTGGCCGAGGAATACTTCGTTGACGTACGCCTCGAGGATGCGTCCCTTCGAGTAATGCGCTTCCATCAGCAACGAAAGGATGGCTTCGTTCACCTTGCGCAGCATGTTCTGGCTGCGGTCGAGGAACAGGTTGCGCACGAGCTGCTGCGTCAGCGTCGAACCACCCTGCACCGTGTGGCCTGCGCGCAGGTTCGCGAACGACGCGCGCGCGATCGCCGAGAAATCGAGGCCGATATGATTTTTGAAATCGCGATCCTCGACGGCCTGCAGACCCTGCACGAGTAGCGGCGGCACGTTCTCGAGGCGGACGATGCGGCGCTCTTCCTGCTGTGCACCGTACAGCGTGGCGATGCGTGCGGGATCGAGGTGGATCGCCTTGATCGGCTTGTTGTTGGTGTCGTCGACCACGGACGCCACCTGTCCATCCGACAACGCCACGCGGATACGATGCGGCAGTTCACCGCCATCCGGGCCCGCATAGCCGTGCGACGCGATGATGAAGCGTGAGCCATTCTTCGAATAGCTGCCCTGCACCTTGCCGCCGCCCTCGGTCGTATAACCCGCGAAGGTCAACTCCAGTTCGAGCGCGGCCGGTGTCATCGGCATGCCTTGCGCCAGCGGCAGCGGCCGCGCGTAGACGCGCGTGGGTACTGCGAAGACGAGATCGCTGAAACGGTCCTGGAGGCGCGCGTTGAGGATCAGCGTGTAAGGCAGGAGGAAGCCGAACACCAGCCCCATCAGCAACCAGAAGGGAATGCGCAGCCACGGCCAGCTGGTACGCAGGAGGGAGCCGAGACGGGTCAGGAATGCCAACGCGGAGAGATCCTGGGAAAGTAAACGTACCCGGATGATAGGGGCACTCCCCCGGCGCTCATCTGAACGAACGCTGGCAAAGCCATGGCGGCGGGGATCAAATCACCGGCCGCCAGGTTTCCGGGGAAGGTTGGAACGGGCGCGGATGAACGCCCAGGATGCGTTCCAGCTCGGCATTGTCGGCGATCAGGTCGTTATCCAGCCTGTTGATCGGGCCGCGCATCGCCGGTGAGACGCGCGCGGCCAAGTCCAGCGCGAAGCGCGGGATGGGTGCGGGAAAGGTCAGGCCTCCCGCGCTGCGGCGGACCCTGCGGAACATTTCGCTGGCGCTCATGCGCTCGCCACCACCGATCGGGAAGGTGCGGCCACGGGCGAACGGCGACGTGAGCGCCGCCATGATCGCCGCCGCGATGTCCTCGGCATGCACGGGCTGGCGCTGTCCGCGTCCTGCGGGAATCGGGAACAGACGGCGACGCAGCGCAGTCTGGACGATCGGCGTGAGGCTCTTGTCCACGCCGGCTCCGTAGATCAGCGTGGGCCGGAACAAGGTCCAGGGCATGCCCCGGGAGGCGCAGGTGGCGATGATCGTGGTCTCCGCGCCGCGTAGCCGGCGCGAGAGCTCACGTTCCTCGGTCACGTCGGATTCGCGCTTGGTCTCCGCGCTCATCGACGAGGTGGCGATAATGTGCGGCGTGCCTTCGAGGCGGGTGGCGGAAAGCCACGGCGCCAGGTGGTCGAGCGGACCCAGGCACACCAGGGCATCGAGCGCGGGCAACTCCGGTACGCCGTCCGGGAGTCCGCCGAGCAGCCAGCGTGCATCGCCGTCCGTGACCGGGCGGCGGCTCAGCGCGAGGTATTCCATGCCGGCCGCGGTGAGACGCGGCAACAGGAACTGGCCGATCTGGCCCGACGCGCCCATGACGAGGACCCGCATGCCGGCGCTCAACGACCGGTCGCTATGCGCTCGTAGGCGCTCTGCAGACGCGGATCGTCCGGTGCGTAACGGCGTGCATGCTCGAGCGCCTGGAAGGCGCCCTGGCGATCGCCCTGGCCGGAGCGCTGCAAGGCGTTGTCGATCCAGGCGCTGCCCAGGCGATGGCGCAATTCGGCTTGCGAGGTATCGCCCGGGGCGAGGTCGGACAGCGTGGCGAAGAGGTTTTCCGCACGCTGGACGTTGCCGCTGGACACGGCCTGCTGCATCTGTTTTTCGACCTGGGTGGGCAGGCCTTGCAGCCCGGCGCGCGCCGCGCTGTCGTTGCCGTCGATCGCCAGCGCGTTGCGGTACAGGTCGTACGCGCTGTCACCCGGGGGATCCATGATATCGCCACGCGTCGCGGCGGCTTGTGCGCGACGGACGAGGTCGGCGACCCGGGTCTTCT
>DATNJP010000337.1:0-4148 GCA_035603855.1 Luteibacter sp.
CAACACCGGCTTCAGCACCGACGGCAATGGCTATCTCTTCGGTTTCAGCTCGGGTGCCGACTTCCAGAACGCCAAGATGCAGATCGGTTTCGCGCAGCAGGATGGTCTCGGCCTGCCGACCCGCGACTACTACACCGATCCGAAGCAGGCCGAGAACCGCAAGGCTTACCTCGCCTATATCGTGAAGACCCTGACCCTCGCCGGCGTGTCGGAAGACGATGCCAAGAAGCAGGCCGACGCGGTGATGAAGTTCGAAACCCAGCTCGCCAGCGCCTCCCTCGCGCCGGTCGAACTGCGCGCACCGGAAAACCAGTATCACTTCGTGTCGGTGGCCGACGCCGACAAGGTCACGCCGCACTTCAACTGGGAGAAGTTCTTCGCCGCCCAGGGCGTAACCGTCGACAAGGGCTTCTCGCTGTCGCAGCCGAAGTTCTTCAAGGAGTTCGACAAGATGCTGGCCTCGACGCCGGTGTCGACCTGGCAGGCCTACCTGCGCTTCCACGCCATCGACAGCGCGTCGCCGTACCTGTCCAAGGCGTTCCAGGACAACAAGTTCGACTTCTACGGCAAGACGCTCGCCGGCCAGCCGCAGCAGAAGCCGCGCTGGAAGCGCGTGCTGGGCACGGTCAACTCGTCCATGGGTGAAGCGCTCGGCCAGCTCTACGTGGCCAAGGTGTTCAAGCCGGAAGCCAAGCAGCGCGCCAACGAACTGGTCGACAACGTGCGCAACGCCCTCAAGGCGCGCATCGAGAAGCTCGACTGGATGAGCGACGAGACCAAGCAGAAGGCCATCCAGAAGTGGAACACCTTCCTGCCGAAGATCGGTTACCCGGACAAGTGGCGCGACTGGTCGGGCCTCGACGTGACCGGCGATAACTACTACGCGAATGTCGAAGCCGCGAGCAAGTTCAACTACCACTACGACATCGCCAAGATCGGCCAGCCGACCGACCGCCTCGAGTGGGGCATGACGCCGCAGACGGTGAACGCGTATTACAACTCCACCGACAACACGATCAACTTCCCGGCCGCGATCCTGCAGCCGCCGTTCTTCGACGCCAACGGTGACGACGCCATCAATTACGGCGGCATCGGCGCGGTGATCGGCCACGAGGCCAGCCATGGCTTCGACGACGAGGGCAGCCAGTTCGACGGCGACGGCAACAACAAGAACTGGTGGACCAAGGAAGACCGCACCAAGTTCGACGAGCGCACCGGCAAGCTGGTGGCGCAGTTCAACGAATACGCCCCGATCAAGGACCACCCGGACCTGCACGTCAACGGCAAGCTCACCCTGGGCGAGAACATCGCCGACCTGGGTGGCCTGAACGTCGCCTATGACGCGCTCCAGGAAGCCCTGAAGAAGAACCCGAAGGAAGCCGACGAGAAGATCGACGGCTACACCCAGGACCAGCGTTTCTTCCTGAACTGGGCCCGCGTGTGGCGTGGCAGCGTCCGCGAGAAGCAGGCGATGCTGTACCTCAACGTCGACCCGCATGCGCCGGCCTCCCTGCGCGCCATCGGCGCGCCGTCGAACATGGAAGCCTTCGCCACGGCGTTCCAGTGCAAGCCGGGCTCGAACATGGTCCGTGGCACCGACAAGCAGGTGAAGATCTGGTAATCGCGATTCGCCATCGTTGACTTGATGGTTGCAGGGCGCCGCACGCGTGTGCGGCGCCCTTTTTCTTGAGTGATTTCGCAATACAATTGCAAATCGTTCTCATTACTTTTACGATGAGCGTCCAGACGGGTCCCGTGCCCGCGCTACGCCTCGTTCCGGGGAACAACAGGAAACCAGCGCATCGCGTCCTATAAAGACGCGCGACGTTGGCGCGTGCGCGAAACGAAGGCCGTTTTCCTCATTCGTCTTCAGTCACGCAAGGGATTCCCCCATGGCCTTCATCAAGAGCCGCAAGCACGCCGCTCCCGCCGTGCGCACCGTCGGTGCAGCCGTCCTCCTCTCGCTCGCCCATGGCGCCGCCGCCACCGACGCGCCGGTCGACGTGACCGCGCCGCCGCAGCAGGCGAAGCTCAACGATGCACAGGCACTTCCGGGCATGCAGGTGGATGCGGATCGGGGTAGCGATTACCGCGTCGACAAGGTCTCTTCGCCGAAATTCACCCAGTCCCTGCTGGATACGACGCAGACGATCCAGGTCATCGGCAAGGAACTGATCCAGCAGCAAGGTGCCACCACCCTCACCGAAGCGCTTCGCAACAGCCCGGGTGTCGGCACCTTCTTCGTTGGCGAGAATGGCGCCACCAATACCGGCGACGCCATCTACATGCGGGGTTTCGATACCTCGAGCAGCATCTTCGTCGATGGCGTGCGCGACACGGGCGCCGTCTCACGCGATGTGTTCAACATCGAGCAGATCGAAGTCACCAAGGGCCCAGACGGAACGGAGTACGGGCGTACCGCGCCGACCGGCGCCGTGAACCTCGTGACGAAGCAGCCGGTACTCGGCAACGGCGTCTCCGGTTCGGTGCAGTACGGCAGCGGGCAGCACCAGCGCGCCACCGCCGACTGGAACCAGGCCATGGGCAACGACGCGGCGTTCCGCCTCAACGTCATGGGCCAGGACAGCGGCGTGTATGGCCGCGACAAGGTCGAAAACAACCGCTGGGGCGTCGCGCCGTCGCTGGCCTTCGGCCTCGGCACGCCCACCCGCGTGTACCTCAACTACCTGCACGTGAAGCAGAACAACGTGCCCGACGGCGGCGTGTCCACCGTTGGCCTGCCCGGCTACACGGCGCCCGATGGCCGCGCGTTCCTCGCCAACGCGCCCGAGGTCGATCCGACCAATTTCTACGGCACCACGTCGGATTTCGAGCACAACACGCAGGACCTGTTCACCGTCATCGTCGAGCACGACTTCTCGGACAACGTGGCGCTGCACAACACCTCGCGCTGGGGCCGCACGACGCAGGACTACATGCTGACCTCGTTCCAGGCGAACGCCACCACGCTGCTCACGCCGAATCCCAGCGATCCGTCCACGTGGACCATCGCGCGCAGCCTGCCGACGTTCAAGCACCAGAACAACCGCATCGCGACCAACCAGACCAACCTTGTCGCGCACGTCGGCGATGGTGGCTTCACGCAGGACATCAGCGCCGGCGTCGAACTCACGCAGGAGAAGGTCGACACGCTCGGTATCGCCCCGCTCAACGGCACGGCATGGCCCGCGGCCAATCTCTATCACCCGAACCCGAACGTCGACGGCCTGGTGTGGGGCGAGAACGGCGCGCGCAGCTCGGGCAAGACCAACACCGCCGCGGCGTACTTCTTCGACACGCTGAAGTTCGGCGAGCGCTGGCAGGTCAACGCCGGCGTGCGCCTGGACCACTACAAGACCGACTTCAGCAGCCTCGTCGTCTGCGGTGCACGCGGTGGCCCGGTGTGCGGGCCCCTGCCCGCGGGTTCGGTCATTCCGGGCGTGGACGCGAAGAAGAGCGACAACCTGAAGAACTACAAGCTCGGCGTCCTCTACAAGCCGACCGCCAACGGCAGCATCTACGCCAACTTCGCCGTGTCGCAGGAACCGCCGGGCGGCAACACGCTGGCCTTGTCCAGCGCGACGAACAGTGCCGACAACCCCGCCTTCGACGCGCAGAAGGCGCGCACGACCGAAGTGGGCACGAAGTGGGACCTGTTCGGCGAGAAGCTGTTGCTGACCGCCGCGCTGTACCGTACGACCGTCACGAATGAACTGGTCCAGGACCCGACCGACCTGCAGTACTACCAGATCGGCAAGAAGCGCGTGCAAGGTGTCGAGCTGTCGGCCATCGGCAAGATCACCGAAGACTGGGCGATCAGCGCGGGCTTCACCACCACCGACGCCAAGGTCCAGAAGGGCACGTCGGTGACCAGCGACGGCTCGGACGACCTGGCCTATACGCCGAAGAAGGCCTTTACCGCCTGGACTACCTACCACCTGCCCTTCAACCTGACCATCGGCGGCGGCGCCCGTTACAACGGTGAACTCAAGCGCGGCAGCGACAGCCAGGTGGGCACGCCGAAGTCCACCGAGTCATACTGGGTGTTCGATGCGATGGCCAGCTATCCGGTCAACAAGAACTTCGACCTCCAGCTCAACGTCTACAATCTGTTCGACAAGGACTACGTGGCGGCGATCAACAAGAGC
>DATNJP010000338.1:0-2420 GCA_035603855.1 Luteibacter sp.
AAAGCCATCGACTGTCGAACGCGCGCTTGGCTACCCGCTGTCGCGAACCTTGTCGACAGCGGCCGACCCAGCCTAGTGGTGGTCGGTTCATTGCACCTTGTTGGCCCTTCGGCCCTTACGAGATTGCTTGCTGGCACTGGCTACCCAGTCGAGCAAATCGCTTAACCGGTTGCCTGGCAGTTGCCTCGCCATTAAAGAAAAAGGCTTGCACGAGAGCAAGCCTTTGATTTCCTTGGTGCCGACACCCGGATTCGAACTGGGGACCTACCGCTTACAAGGCGGTTGCTCTACCAACTGAGCTATGCCGGCGAAGACGCGGAGTTTATCAGAAGCAGCCCGTCGTTCTAGCCGTGATCCCCGGACTGCGGATATTCCGGCGGATGTCGGCGTTGGCTTCTTCCGGGACGACGACGTCGAGCCACCAGACGGGCGTCGTCTCCGTACGCTCGCTCATGCGGGCGGGGAACCCGGCGGCGATGACTTCGTCGCGTCGCTTGCGGGCGTTGGCGGGGTCGTGGAACAGGCCCAGCGCGACGGAGTTCTGCAGCTCGCCCTGTGCCGTGACGACGAAGTAATCCTTGATGCCCTTGGCTTCGAGGCGGCGCGCCTGGGCCAGGGCCAGGTCGCGCGTGGACTGCGCGGGCAGGAAGACGCGCCAGCCACGCGATTCGCTGGTCTGCTCCTGGCGTTGGCGGCTACGCACGGTGGCTTGCGCGATGGCGCTGCGCGCGGCGCGCAGGTCCACCTGGTTGGCGAACGGGCCGAGGGCCAGGCAGCGATAGCTGCGACGAGGACTGGTGGCTGCGCTCACGGAGGAGTCGAGGGGCGCCTTGTCGGTCGCGATGGCCTTCGGTTCCGGCTTCGCCGGCTCGGGGTTTACTGGTTCGGGCTTTGCGACCGCTTGGGCCGGCTGGACCGCGGGAGACGTGGCCTTCGCAGGAGCCGCTGCGACGGAAGCCGCCTGCACAGGCGTCGACACAGGCGCGGGCGCGGTACCGCTTCGTGATGTCGCAGGGGCCGCCGTACTGCCTGGTGGAGTAGGCAATTCCGCGAGCAGCTTCAATGTCGGCACACCGCCGTCCGTCGGATCGATCGCATGGGTGCCCGAATCGCCCAGGAGCAACCACGCGGCCACCGCGATATTGAGGGCGATCAGCAAGACGAACAGCAAACGCAGCAGCATGGTGGCCTTGGGCTTCCGGTGAGGGCCTGCTCGCGTTCCCCTGTAAGAACCGGCGGCGTCGGGATTCTAGGGGATATTGTCCGCCTGGACATGCGTCTTCGCCCACACGGCGAGTCCGCGCAGCACGGCGTCCGGCACCAGTTCCACCTCGCGCTCGAGCAGGGGCGCCAGCACGTCGGCATCGCCGCCACCCAACGTCACCGTGGGCTTCCCCCCAAGCAGCGGCGCTGAGCGCTGCACGAAGCGGTCGACCAACGCCGCGCATGCCTGCCAGCAGCCTGAGGCCAGCCCGTCGGCCGTGTTGTCGGCCAGATCGCGTACGGCCCCCGCCTGCGATGGCCGCACCTGCACCGTCGCCCCGAGCACGGACTGCTGCATGAGCAGCGGGCCCGGAGCGATCCAGCCGCCAAGATGCCGACCTTCGCCATCGAGCGCGTCGAGCGTGAGCGCCGTGCCCACGCTGGCCAGCACACAGGGAGCGCGGCCTGCCGCGTGGGCGTCGACCATTGCCAGGAATCGATCGACACCGAGCCGATGCGGCTCCGCATAGGCGTTGGTGACGCCGCAGGCTTCGGCCGGCGTGCGCACCCATGCCGGTGTGCGGTCGAAGGCCTTGTCGGCGGCGACGGCAACCGCGGTTTCGCGGGCGGGATCGACGACGGATGCACCGACGATACGCCCGGGCCTGGGCCAGGTAGCCCAAAGTGTCGCCAGCTCATGGGCGATATCGGCGTCCCACCCGAACGCTCCGCGATGGGTGAATTCACCGCCATCGAGCAGGGCGAACTTCAGGCGTGTATTGCCGAGGTCGAGCAACAGGATCATGGATTGCTCCGGCGCACCGAGACCTCGGCGCTGTCGACGGTGACGACCTGACCGTCGGCTTTGCGCACTCGCAACGCGCCACGTTCATCGACGCCTTCCCCGATCGCGTTGTATTCGCCACGCGGATCGATGATGCGTAGCGGCTCGCCGCGCAGGAGATCGTTGGCGGCGTATTCCTCCGCGAACGCGGCGAATCCATGGCGTTCGAACGTGCGCAAGCCTTCGGCGAGTTCGGACACGACAGCGGTCGCGAAACGGTTACGGTCCGGCGGATCGCCGCCGAGGATCGAGGCGAGATCGGTGATGGGTTGGTCGGCGCGTTCGTGCATGTGATCCGGCAGGCGGATGTTCACGCCCACGCCGATCACCGCCGCACACGGCCCCGAATATTCGCCCGACAGCTCCACGAGGA
>DATNJP010000339.1:0-2824 GCA_035603855.1 Luteibacter sp.
GGCTGGCGATGGCCGAGCCGGCATCGCCCATCGTATGGGGCGCGCGTCTGCGGGCGCTGTTGCGTGATTTCTTCGAGGCGGCCGATCCCGACGATCGCATGCGCATCGAGCGCCTGCACGAAGCGCTCGACGCATGGGAGCGCGCCTGCGTGGAAGCCGCGTTCGACGAGCCGATTCCGGTCGACGTGGTTCGCGAGGCATGGCTCGGCCAGCTCGACGACGGCGGCTTGTCGAAACGTTTTCTTGCGGGTGCCGTGAGTTTCGGCACGTTGATGCCGATGCGCGCGATTCCCTTCCGTCTCGTCTGCTTGCTCGGCATGAACGACGGTGAATATCCGCGTGCGCGTCCGCCCCTGGACTTCGACCTGATGTCGCGCCCGGGCGCGTGGCGCCCGGGTGACCGCTCGCGCCGCGAGGACGACCGTTATCTGTTCCTCGAAGCACTGCTTTCCGCGCGCGACGCGCTGCACGTTGGCTGGGTGGGGCGCAGCGCACGCGACAACGCCGAACGCGCGCCGTCGGTGCTGGTGGGCCAGTTGCGCGATTATCTCGCGGCGGGATGGCAGGCCAGCGATGGCGGCGCATTATTGCCGCGCCTGACGGTGGAGCATCCGTTGCAGCCGTTCAGTCGCGCCTATTTTGGTGGCGCGGACGAACGCCTGTTCACCTATGCCAGCGAATGGCGGCAGGCCCATGAGGGTGTCGACCGTGAATCGGACCGGGCGCTGGATGCCCCGTCGGTGGAACGCCCCATTGGCCTGGCAGTGCTGCGGCGCTTCCTTCGCCATCCAGTTCGCGAATTCTTCCAGTCGCGCCTGGGCGTTCGTTTCGAAGCGCAGGACACCGCCCGTGAGGAGCTCGAGCCCTTCGCCATCGATGGGCTCGGGCGATTCACCATGACCGATGCGCTGTTACGTGCCGCGATTCATGGCGGCGATGCCGGCGCGTCGATCGACGGCGCGGCGCAGCGCCTGCAACGAAGTGGCCAGCTTCCCATGGGTGGTTTCGCGACGCCCATCCGTCGCGATATCGAGGCCGCGGCCACGGCAGTGTTCGGTCGTTTTGTCGCCGAGCGGCGTGCGTGGCCCAACGACGCGGGAAAACGCGAGGTTCGTATCGAAGTAGCCGGCGTCGTCATCGAAGACTGGCTCGCGGATCTTCGTGCCGATGACGATGGCCGCCTCGCGGCCTTCCTTCTCGCACCGTCGAATGTGCTGGACAAGGATGGCGCGCCGAAGGCGCATCGCCTCGTGATGCCGTGGGTCGACCACCTCGTCGCGCAGGCATCCGGCCTTGCGCTGGAAACACGGTATATCGGTGCGGATGCGACCGTTGTCCTGGCGCCGCTGGGCAGCGACATCGCGCTCCGGATGCTGGATACGCTCGTTCGTGCCTGGCTCGAGGGCATGCGCATGCCGTTGCCGCTGGCCGTACGCACCGCGCTGGCCGCCGTCACGGCGTCACCGGAGGACGCCACGTCGGCGGCGCGCAGCACGTACGATGGGATGCACGAACGCGTGCGCGGCGAAGTGGATGGCGATCCTTACCTGTTGCGGGCCTACCCGGATTACGCCGCGCTGGACCGTGCGGGATTCGATCGCTGGTTGCAGCCCTATCGCGACTTCATCGACGTGTTGCGCGTGGAGTCCACATGAGCCCCGCCGTGCAGCCGCTGCAACCGCTGACCATGCCGCTGGATGGCGTGCGCCTGATCGAGGCCAGCGCGGGCACCGGCAAGACCTGGACCATCGCGGCGCTCTATGTGCGTGCCGTGCTCGGCCATGGTGGTGGTGCGCCGCTCCTTCCTCCCCAGATCCTCGTCGTCACCTTCACCGAGGCGGCGACCCAGGAATTGCGTGAACGCATTCGTGCGCGCCTGGTCGACGCGTCGCGCGCATTTCGCGAGGGCAGGGCCAGCGAGCCGTTCCTCGCCGATCTGCTTGCGGGTCAGTCGCCCGATCATCATGCGGCGAGTGCGCGACGGCTGGAGCTCGCCGCGCAGTGGATGGATGAAGCCGCGATCTTCACCATCCACGGCTGGAGCCAGCGGATGCTCACCCAGCATGCGTTCGGCAGCGGCCATGCCTTCGCGCAAACGCTGGAACCCGACGAAAGCGAATTGCTTGCCGAGTGCGTGCGCGATTACTGGCGCAAGGCGTTCTATCCACTCGACGAAGCCCACCTTGCGCCGATCCTGGAAGAATGGACGACGCCTTCCGGTCTCTTCCGCGCGTTGCGTCCCCTGCTGGCGGGTGGCGAAACGACCTTGCGCGTCAATGGCGAGGTGCTCCCCGATACGGTCGACATGACGGCGGCGCTCGCCACTCGCGTCGCCTGGGACGAGGAGGCCGGCCTGCGACATGCGGCGGCCGTTGCGGCCTGGGCGGCTGACCACGAACGTATCGAGGCGTTGCTGGTCGATGCCGTGCGCGATAAGACCCTGCACAATGGCTGGTACAAGCCCGAGCGCATGGCCGCCGATCTCGCGGCCATGCGACGCTGGTCGGCGACGGGCGAAGCGGACGGTTTCGATATCGCGCGTTATTCCACGGCGCGGCTGGCGAAGGCGACAGGCAAGGGCAAGGCCCGTCCCGAACACCCCGCGTTCGGCGCACTGGATCACTGGCAGGCATGGCAGACAGACAAGGTGGCGATCCGCCACGCGGTCCTTGCCGATGCGTTGCAATGGGTGCGCGAGCGTTTCGCCGTGCAGAAACGCCGGCGCGCGCAGATCGGGTTCGACGATCTGTTGCTGCGTCTCGACCGCGCGTTGGCATCGCCATCCGGCAGCGACCTCGCCGCGACGATCCGCCGGCAATTTCCG
>DATNJP010000340.1:0-4356 GCA_035603855.1 Luteibacter sp.
GAGACCGAACTGCTCGCCGATCCGAAGGAGCGCGCGGAACACCTCATGCTCATCGACCTCGGCCGCAACGACGTGGGCCGCGTGAGCAAGACGGGCACCGTGGAGCTCGCCGATTCGTTCGTGGTCGAGCGCTACTCGCACGTGATGCACATCGTCTCCCAGGTGGAAGGCGACATCCGCGACGACCTCTCGTACATGGACGTGCTGAAGGCCGCGTTCCCTGCGGGCACCGTCAGTGGCGCGCCGAAGATCCGCGCGCTGGAGATCATCCAGGAACTCGAGCCGTTCAAGCGCAACATCTACGCCGGCGCCATCGGCTACCTCGGCTGGTGGGGCGACGCGGACACCGCGATCGCCATCCGCACCGCGGTCATCCAGGACGGCCGCCTGCACGTGCAGGCCGGCGGCGGCGTCGTCTACGACTCCGATCCCGCCGCCGAGTGGGAAGAGACCATGAACAAGGGCCGCGCACTGTTCCGCGCCGTGGCCCAGGCAGCAAAAGGCCTTTGAGCGAGACCGAGTCATCCACAGGAAAGGGAGATCGCCGGTATGAAGTCACTGTTCGTCGGAAGCTGTCTGCTGATCGCGCCGCTCGTCGCGGGGGCGCAGGAACGCGTGCCTTACATGCCGCACCTGGATGTGCAGGGACACGCCGAGCGCGAGGTGCAGCCGGATCGCTTCACGATCACCCTGAACGTGGAATCGACGAACATGAAGCCGGTCGAGGCGCGTAAGCGTGTCGAGCAACACATGAGCGAGGTCTTCGCCGGCTTCAAGGCGCATCATGCGCTGCCCGAGTCCATCAGGGCGACGGCCATCAGCATCCAGCCTCACACGGTATTCCGTAAAGATATCGAAGAGTTCGAGGGCACGCAGGTGTCACGCACGGCGACTGCAACGTTTGCCAAGCTGGATGATCTGCGAGGCTTCATCGACGGGATCGACGCGAACGAAGAGTTGCAGATCTCGGAAACGGCCGTCAGCCGAAGCGACGTGGCCGCAGTCCGCGAAGCATTGCGGCGCGAAGCCATCGAGGATTCGAAACGCTCTGCCAAGGCGCTTGCCGCCGCCTACGACGCGAAGCTTGGAAAGATCTATACCGTGGCCGACGTGGCGCCGCCGAGGGCTTCGCGGGATAGCCCTTACGCGCTCGAGTCAGTCAGTGTTGCCGCCAGTGTCCTGCCCGCGATCGACCTGCAGGTGGGCAGTATCAAGATCGAACAGACCATCTACGCGACGTATCTCCTGGACAACGCACAGTGAACACCCGAACCATCATCGCCGCCACCTCCATCGCCGTCATGGCCGCCAGCAGCGCGCAAGCGCGCGAGCCGTTCACCGACGACGTCGCTTCGCGCACGCAGGCGCTCGCGCTGTTGCAGACGCTCAACGCGACGCTGCTCAGCCACCCCAGTGCGACGCTGACGCTGGAGCAGTGGTGCGGTGCGCATGCGCTTGCGCCGGACGTGAAGATCCTCGCGCGGCGGGTGAAGGGGCAGGACAAGCCGCTGCCGGATGAAGAGCGCGCCGCCCTGGGCATCGGCCCCGACGAGCCCGTGCGCTATCGCCGCGTGCAGCTGGCCTGCGGTGAGCATGTCCTGTCCGAGGCCGACAACTGGTACGTCCCCGCGCGTCTCACACCGGAAATGAACCAGATCCTCGACACGACCGACCAGCCGTTCGGCAAGGTGGTGCAGGCCCTGCATTTCCACCGGCAGACGCTGAGCGCCGACCTCCTGTGGTCGCCGCTGCCCACCGGTTGGGAAATGGACGCCCCGCTGCCGGCGCAGCACAAGGGCGCCCTGGCCATCCCGCATGAGGTCCTGCGCCACCGCGCGGTGCTCTACACCGAGTCCAACCAGCCGTTCAGCCTGGTGGTCGAGACCTATACCTCCGAAGTGCTGGCTTTCGGCCGCCGCTGAGGCGCCGGGGCCCACCGGGGCCGGGGGCGCCAACGGCGGTGACCCCCACCATCCCGCGTATCCCATCCGGCTGACTTGGCACCCGGCCCCCGTGGCCGGAAGCTGTCCTCGACCCATGAGGAGTACGGGGCCATGTCCTCGGTGCCGGCACCCGCGCGAAAAATCCCAGCGACCGGCGTTCCCGGTACGGCCCCGTTCGGCTCGCTGCTGAGCATCAGCAACGCCCCGCGGCTCGGCCCGCAACCCAATTCCCTCGACAACGCCGTCAGCTGCGCTACGCACTGGGTACGCATGTCCGATGGCCGCCGCCCCGATGCCATGTGGCTCGAAGCGGGCGGCATGATGCAGCGAATTGTGCCGCGCTCCGAGTGGGTGCGCTACCTGCGCAAGATTCGTCTCGACCGCGGGCAGCTCATTGGTCGCGAATGGTTCGAAGTGACGCGCGTGCGTGATCCGGTGGGATTGCCGCACGGCGATTACCTCAATGTGATCTTCGTCGCCCACTATGCCCGGGCGGTGTTGTTCGAAACCGTTTCGCTGGCGCCGGGGAGTAACGGGTGGATGCCCGTGGGGTACGTTATTCGCCCCGTGCAGCGGGAAGTGCCGTTCGTGCAGTGATGAGGGTGACTTCGTGTGGAAGTAACCAGAACTCTTTGGGACCCACCAAGACTTTGACTTTGTAGGAGCCGCTTCAGCGGCGATCCCGCGGCAGCGGGCCAGGTTGTGGCAAGCACCCATCGCCGCTGAAGCGGCTCCCACACAAAGCTCCCTGGCAGATCCCAAAGCTTGCTGACAGATCCCACACAAAGCTCTCTGGTCAGCGTTGGCTAGTTACAGCGCTTCGTCCAGCGCCTTATAGAACCGCTCGGGTGCTTCAAGCATCGGCGAATGGCCGAGGCCTTCCAGCGGGATCAACTTCGCCCCGGGAATGCGCGCGGCGGCCTCTTTACCCAACGCCGCGTAATCCCCCAGCTTCGCCGCCACATCCGGCGAGGCCAAATCCCTGCCGATCGCCGTGTGATCACGCTGCCCGATGATCAACACCGTCGGTACGCGGATGTTCGGGAACTCGTACACGACCGGCTGCGTGTAGATCATGTCGTACGTCAACGCACCGGCCCACGCTGCCGTCTCGCGGCCATCGCCTGCATACATGCCCGCCTGCATCACCACCCACGGGTCGTAGTCGGTCTTCCAGACGTTGTTGTAGTAGACCTTCAGCTGGTACTCCTTGATCGTGCCGTACGAGGTCTTCATCTCGCGCGCGTACCAGTCGTCCACGCTCAGCCACGGCGCACCCTTGGCCTTCCAATCCTCCAGGCCCAGCGGATCGACCATCACCAGCTTCTCCACGCCCTGCGGATACATCAGCGCATAGCGTGCACCGATCATTCCGCCCATCGAATGCGCGATGACCGTGACCTTGTCGACGCCGAGGCTAGCCAGCAGTGCATGCGTGTTCGCGGCGAGTTGATGGATGCTGTACTGGTAGGCGTGCGGCTTCGACGATTTGCAGAAGCCGATCTGGTCGGGGATCACCACGCGATAACCCTTGTCGCGCAGACGCTCGGCTGTCGCCTGCCAATACGGCCCGCAGAAGTTCTTGCCGTGCAGCAGCACCGCGGTGTGTCCGTTCGCGTGTTCGGGCTTCAGGTCCATGTACGCCATTTCCAGCGACTGACCCTGGCTCTTCACGGGGAACATCGTCACGGGGTAGGGGTACCGGGCGCGTTCGAGGCGCGCGCCGAGTGCTTCGATCTTCGGCGTGTCGTCGGCGAAAGCCGGGAGGGTGGTGAGCGCGGGGAGTGCTGCGATCAGGGATAGTGCGGTGAGGAAAGGGCGGCGCATCGCGGTGCTCCAGCGAGGGGATGCGCCAAGCGTATATGAGGTGGTGTTTGGGTGGTGCTGGGTTTGGGAACTTGCGGTGGGGTGTGGGTTTTTGCTGTGGGGAGTGGCTGTGTGGTGGGGGGTAATCGCCGCTGAAGCGGCTCCCACATGCATCCCGTTACATCGTGCCGCGTCGCACACATGCGCGCGTGTGTGCGTGCATGTGTGCGGGTTGGGTTATGAGTAGCGTTCGGAGAGGAAGCGGAAGAAGGCGCGGAGGCCTTGGGCTTCGCCACCGCGGGGGTGGGCGGGGCGGTCGCCGTCGTTCCAGGAATAGGTGTCCAGGTGCATCCAGTTCTGGCTTTCCGGGATGAAGCGTTCCAGGTACAGCGCGGCCGTGATGGCACCCGCGTGGCGCGACGGGCCCGCGTTGGCGAAGTCCGCCACGTACGACTCGAGCATGCGGCGGTACGGACGCCACAACGGCAGGCGCCACAGCGGATCGTGCGTGACTTCCGCTGCGCCGATCACATGGTCGGCCAGCTGGTCGCGATTGGTGAACAGCGCCGGCAGCTCGGGACCGAGCGCGACGCGTGCCGCGCCCGTC
>DATNJP010000341.1:0-19893 GCA_035603855.1 Luteibacter sp.
TACTCACCGATATAGATCACGTCCACCGCGATCCACAACCACCATGCCGCAGCATGGCGGCGTGCCTGCCACCACTGCGCCACCAGGCTGAAGGCGGTGAGCGCGGCGTCGAGCCAGGGTAGCGACGCGTCGGTGTAGCGATGCATGGCGTAGCCAAGCGCCAGCGCCGCCGCGGTGCCCACGGCGAGATGCGTCATCGCTTCACGCGGTGCCAGCGCCGCCACGCGGACATGACCGCTCCCGTCCAGGTTACGCATCCAGCGGTGCCAGCCGTACAGGATCAGCACCGCGAAGATCGCTTGCAGGATGGTGTCGGAGTAGAGCTTCGCATCGACGAAGATCCACGCGTAGGCGATGACCGAAACAAGGCCCACCGGCCAGCACCACGGACTGCGGCGCGCGGTCAGCCACACGCCCGCCGCGCTGACCAGCGCAGCGAACAGTTCGAACAGGGACAGTTCAAAGGTCATAGGTCATCGACAAGCGGGCCAGCCGCGGCATGCCAGGGAACAGATAGGCGTCGCCGCCCGATGTACCGGTATCGCGCCAGTAGAAGTGGTTGAAGACGTTGTCGACACTGAGTCGCCAGGTCATCGCGTGCCCGCTGACCATGGTCGTGAACCGCAGGCCCGTATCGAACACATGATAGGCGGGCACGCGCGTCGCGCCATCCGGTGTCGCCACGTTGGCGCTGGCATAACGCCACCCGCCAAGTACCGCAAGGCCCGGCGCGAACGGCAGGCTGTAATCGGCATACACGGCCGAGCGCCAGCGTGGCACGTTCACTACCTGGTGGCCTTCGTAGGAAGGCGTGCCGGTGTTTTCCGCGCGGGCACGGATATAGTTCGCGCTGGCCGTGAGGCGCAGGTTGTCGGTGACGCGTCCAGCAAGATTGAGCTCCACACCCGTGTGAACCTCCTGCCCCTGCTGGACGAACGTGAAGCCTTCCGCCGTGTCGTCCGGTTTCGCGAACTGATAGGACTGCTTGATGCGATATACGGCCGCCTGCAGGTCGAGCGCATCGTTGACGGCATACTTCACGCCCGCCTCGACCTGTCGCGAATGCAGCGGTGCAAGTGTCGTACTGCCGTTCGACGTCCAGTACGGCGCCTCGCGGCCCAGCGACAGTCCCTCGCCATAGCTGACATAGGTCGTCAACGGCGCCGTCGGCTGCCACAGCACCGCCGCCTGCGGCAGCGTCTTGGTCATCCGTGTGTCACGCTCGAGCGCACCAGCATCGTCGTAGGCGCGCTCATTGAGGCGCACGAGACGTGCACCAGCCAGTACCTGCCAGGTCTCGCCCAGATGGACCCGGTCGATGGCGAACAGCGTGCGCTGCCAACTGGTCAACCGACGTGCCGAGGGGCCTGGCTGGTTCGGCGAGGGATCGAAGTACGGCACGACACGATCGTCGATGTTCGCCGTGCCGACGTAATCGTAGACATAAGGGCGCTGGTCGACCGTGCGGCGAAACGCCGTGGCGCCGACGTTGATTTCGTGGTCCACCGAACCCGTGGCGAAGGTTCCCGTGACCACGCCGCGCACTTCGTCATTCTGCCGTGTGTCGTCCGGGCTGCGGAAATCGTAGACATCGTAGTCGCCGTTTGGCGCGAAGAAGTAACCGGGCGTCGCTCCCGACGCACAGGACGCCGCATAGAAACAACCGTAGGCGAACGCGACGTTATCGTCGATCACCGTGTGGCTATGTCCCGCCGACACCTGTGCATTCCAGTTGTCGCTGAAGCGGTAATTGAAGCGCAGCGACGTATTGCTCGAATGGATGCCCACGGGGCGCTGCCAAGGCTCGTAGCCAAGAAGGCGCGTGCGGCTCGGATGCTCCGGAATCCCCGTGCCGCCGAGCAGCTGGTAACCGGAAGCCGAACGCTGCCCGCTGGTCTGGTAGTCGGTGTCGAGCAGCAAGGTGGCCTTGTCGCTGATCTTCCAGTCCGCCGCGATCGAGATGAAACTCCGGCGCCCGTCGGTATGCTCGATGTAGGAATGGGTTTTCTCGTTCGCCGCGTTCACGCGTACGCCGAACGACGGCGAGAACCATGCACCCAGGTCCAACGCCTCGTAATTCGAACCATGCGAGTCGGTTCCGACCGTCACTGTATGAACGTCCGCCGGGCGTTTGCTCACATAGTTGATCAGTCCACCCGGTTCGACCACGCCAGCCTCGAGTCCGCCCAGGCCCTTCAATACTTCCACACGCTCCTTGCCCTCCAGCGCCAGCAATTGCTCCGCCGACATGATCATGCCGTTGAAGCGGAAACCCGTGGCGAGGTCGAGCGGAAAGCCGCGAATCGACACGTCCTGGTAATAGCCCGCCGGCGCGTAGTTGTCGTTGATGGCCGAATCGCCGCGGACCAGTTCGCTGAGTGTGCGCGGCTGGCGATCGTCGATCTGCGCCCGCGTGATCACGGTGATCGCCGCCGGCGTGTCGTGCAGCGGCGCGCTGCCGAAACTGCCGAACGTATCGAGCTGCGAATCGGCGGCGCGGTACCCATCGGTCGTGGTCGCGTGGACATCCACGCTGGGCAGTGTCCGCGCCTGCTGGGGCGTGTTCTCGTCCGTGGCATGGGCAAGCGTGACAAAGGAAAACAGGGCCAGGGCGAGCGGGGTACGGGTGAGGGTCATCGTCGTCTTCGGGTTCACGGACGAAGCGACGGCGAGCCAGGTACCCAGGGCGGGTTCCGGTGGCTCTGCAAGCTCCCTACGCCGGTGCTAACCGGGTCAGGTTCCAAGGGACTCTCTCAGCCCGGCATGTGCCGGGCACCCCCGCTTCTAGAACGCTTATTGAACCACGAATCGACCGGCGGCGCCGCGAATGGCCTCCAGGAAGGCCTGTCCATGCGGGGTGGCGAACCAGGCGGCATGGCCTCGCAAGAACGTGTGGTAGGCCACGTCGGCGTGGTCGCGGCGCCGGGTGACGCCCTCGAAGTACTCGACCTCGGAGAGAGCGAAATCGAGGTGCACGATGGGCAGGAGGTCCGCCAGCACGTCCAGATCGGCCTCCTCGAGCGCGCCGAAGGCGCGGTAGCCGTCGATGATGGCCAGTGCGAGATCGTGACGCGCGATGTCCGCCTGGGCGATATCGAGCCAGGCGATGGCGTTGCGCTCGATCGCCGTAGCGAGGTCGAACAGGGCGAAGGTGCGGGCGGAAAGACCCAGGTCCAGCACGTCGGTGATATCCGCATCGTCGTCCGTGCCACTCCAGCACAGGTTGGAGACGTGCCAGTCTCCGTGCGTCCATAACGGGGGCTGGGCCGCCAGCGCGCCGGCCACGCGCGCATGCCACGGCGATATCGCCCTTCCGATCTCGGCATGCCAGTCGCGCTCGCGCAGATAACGCGCCAGCGCGGGCCGTGCATGCAGTTGCGCGGCGATGGTCATCAGGGGCTCGGGCGAGGCGAGGATCTCCGCCCGGGCGATGAGGATGTGTGTTCCGCGCTGGTCCGCGTGGAACCCGCTGGCTGCCGCATGCAGTTTCGCCAGCATCGCACCGGTCGCCCGTGCATGGCGGACACCGCCGATCGGCGACCAGGAAAAGGCGTCGCGATAGACATCCACGCCATGTGCCGGGTCGTGCATTTCGTAGACCCAGTCGCCGATCGCGATGACGGACGAGCCCGTATCGTCGCGCAACATACGTGGCACCGGCACGCCCTTTTCACGAAGAAACGAAGCGAAGCGGTGCTCCTCGCCAAGAGTCTGTTCGTCGCGGACACTACGATGATGGCGCTTCACGAACACCCGGCCGCCCGTGGTGGTGATCAGCGCGGCCGCCGAGAGTGGGCGTGGGCTGCGCCAGTCGATCGACAGCAGGGAACCCAGCGCGGACGCATGCGCGACGACCATGGCGATCTCGCCCATCGTCAGCGGCGGCCAGTCGGGCTCGAGGTGGTCACCGGCCAGGCCGTGGGTAAGGTGCGCGTCGTCGATCATTGGCACAGTTTGCCATTGCGTGGCCGCGCGTGCGTCGAGGCCGCACGATGGTGGCCGGAGGCACGTCGGTTCGTCCCGAACGCGGTTCTTACAGGGGGGCGCCCTTGGATAACTTGCGAATCATGCCTTCCGCCGTCCATGCACCCAGGCACCCACCAGCGATGCGCGTGGTGCGTTCGGGGTCGTGCGTGCGGGCCAGGTATTCGCATAGCTCGCCGAAACTCGCGCCCGTGAGCGCAAGGTCGAGGCAAGCGGTTTCATCGGCCGTCATGCTGGCGAACCGGGGTGACAGCCCCTGTCTCCACACGCGGGCGCCGATACCCTGCTCGACGGCGACCGGTGCGGGTGGCGTGACGCCATCGGCGATGGCACGCCAGATGGCCACCGCATTGCTTCGCATGAGACGGAAGCGGAGCGTTGGAACGAATTCGAGTTCGATGCGATCCCAGTCGTCGGCGGTGAGATCGCCGACGTCGATAGCCTTGGCATCGGGCCCGGAAAACGCCCGACGCAAATGCCAGTCCAGCCATGCCAGCTCGGCGACTTCATCGTCGATCGGATAGGTCGCTTCCAGATGCTGCACGAACAGATCGCCATAGGCATCGAGTGTCCACGACGAGGGCGGATGCCGCTCGACGTAACGCGCGGCGACCGCGTCGAAGACATCGTCGCCCAGCCACAACACCGTCTTCTCGAACGTGTCGCGCAGGCAGGCCATGAGCTGGCTGCGGTAATTGTTGGCATAAACCGCCATGCCGCGCGCATCGACGCCATCGGGCAGTCCACCCGAGGACAAGGCGGCGACGAAGGCCTGTTGGTGGTCGCGCAGGTTCATGCGGCGCGACGCCGGACCGCATCGGCCAGATCGCGAGCGTGCGCCACTTCGGCCAGCAGCTCGGGCAAGGGTGGAATGTGATCGTCGCGTTCAATCATCACGGCGACGTCGCCGAGCCGTTCGACAAAGCGCGAATACAAGGCCCACACCGGATCGGGAACGGGGGAGTCGTGTGTGTCGACGAGCATGTCGCGTCCCTGGCTATGTCCCGCGAGATGGACCTGGCGCACCCGGTCCAGCGGCAGCCGCTCCAGCCAGTCGTCCGCGTCGAAGCCATGGTTCGTGGCGCTGACATAGATGTTGTTGACATCGAGCAGAAGGTGGCAACCCGTGCGCTCGCACAGCTCGGCGAGGAACGACGCCTCACTCATGCCCGCTTCGGGAAAGGCGAGATACGTCGACGGATTTTCCAGCACGAGGGCCCGGCCCAGGGCATCCTGCACGGCGTGCACGTTGGCGGCGACCAGGCGGATGACCTCGTCGGTGTACGGCAACGGCAGGAGATCGTGTGAGTTGAACCCGTCGACGCCAGTCCAGCACAGATGGTCGGATACCCACAGGGGTTCCACCCGGTCGGCAAGTGCACGCAGCTGGCGCAGGTACCCGCGATCGACACCATCGCTCGAGCCGATGTTCATCGACACGCCGTGCAAGGCGACGGGGTAGCGCTCACGAACACGCGTCAGTACATCGAGCGGCCTGCCGCCGTCGACCATGAAGTTTTCCGAGATCACCTCGACGAAGTCGACGGGCTGGGGCGTCTCGAGGAAATCCGTGTAGTGCGGAATGCGCAAGCCGAGTCCGAAACCATGGAACGGGGTCGGCGATGGGTGAGACATGACGCGCTCCGCTAAGGAATGGCCCGGCTGCGCGGAGGCAGCCGGGCGATGAACTCGATGACTTACTTGGCCGGCGGCGTGGTGCTGCCGCCCTGGGCCGTGCATTCCTTCATGGACACGGCCTTGAAGCCCTGGCCCTTGCAATCGTTCTGGCCCTTGCACTCGTGATTGCCCGACTTGCAATCGGACGTGCCCTTACAGGTGTTGATGCCGTAGCAATGCACGGTCTTGCCGGCGCCCTGCTCCGCGGCCTGGGCCGGAGCGGAAATGGCGACGGCCGAAACGGCGAAGATGGCGGCGGCGGCGGCGATGCTATGGGTGGCGGTGTGCATGGACGTTCTCCGTGACGGAATGGATGCCGGAATGGCATGGACGAATTCGCCGTTCCGGCTCGGCCGGTTACAGCTGGATACGCTTTTTTTCAACGAATGCCAAGGGCACGGTCGACAGAAACCCGGCCCCCGCCGCGGGCGACGAGGTAGAGCAGGATCGTGGCCCAGGAAAGGTGCGTCGGCCAGGCGTCGGGGTAGACGAAGATTTCGATGATCGTCGTCATGCCTAGCAGGACAAAGGCCGACAGTCGCGTCGCAAGGCCAAGCACGAGCAGTATGGGAACGAACGTCTCGACGCTTGCGGAGATGTGAGCGGCAATCTCGGGCGGAACCAGGGGCAGCTTGTATTCCGTGCGGAAGAGTTCGTACGTGCTTTCAGTGATGGTGAGGAAACCGTCGACCTTGGTACGGCCCGACTGGAAGAAGATCGCGGCAATGGAGAGCCGCGCGATGATCGCGAGGAAGTCGTGTCCCACGAGGCGTTCGGCGCGGGAAGCCAGTGTGTTCCAGCGGCTACGCAGGGTGGGCCGGGCTACGGCGATGTCGGTCGAGGGATTCATGGCAGGTCCTTCAGGAGGGGGTGAATGCACCGGACCGCAGCAGCCCGGAAACAATGAGGTCGATCGGCGCCCCCGGGTGCGCCAGCGCGCACGTTTCGGCTGCCTCGGCGAGTGAGGCTCCGCCGGCAATGGCTTCCAGCATGGCGATGTCGCCCGGCACGATGGGGAGCACGCGCACGTGATGCTCGGCGCGAACGATCAGTGTCCCTTCGGGTAACCACGCAAGGCTTTCTTCAACAGGGACACCCGCGCGACTGGCTTCCCAGATGGAACGTGCCGGCAATGACGAGGCAAGCCAGCGCGTGGCCGGGTGAATGCGTGGGCGGACCGCCGCGAGGTCGTGCGGCGAAAGCGCCGCGAGCGCGTCGACCGACAGTATCGGTGCGTCGGCCGCATGCAACGATTCGGTCCATAACCGGTCGAGCCGGGCCACATCGGCAAGATAAGGCAGATCGGCCGCGGGTTCGAACGCGGCGAGGAAATCCGCGAACGCCTCGCCGTAGTTTCCAAGCCGTACGTCCCTGGGTGGCGACAAGGGGACATGGATCGCTGCCGCCGCGCGAAACCATTCGCGTCCGACCAGGCAGACCACGGACGGGAAATTCGCCTCGAGCGCATCCAGGCAAGCGCGCATCACCGTGTTCCGGTAGACGGCGAAAGCCGCCTGTTTCGCCGGTGCGAATGCCGAATCGTCATCGTGTAGCGCGGCAAGGAAGCTCGCCTGGAATGTGGCCAGTGCGCTCATGCCGTCAGCGCCTGCATGTCGAGCATGGCATTCGCGCGACCGCACTCCTGACGCAAGGCGTCGAACGAGGGCACGTTGCCATCACGTTCGATCAGCGTCGGCCGCGGACCGCCCAGTGCCAGCACGTGCCCATAGAGTTCCCATACG
Organism: Luteibacter sp.; assembly: GCA_035603855.1. GTDB lineage: Bacteria > Pseudomonadota > Gammaproteobacteria > Xanthomonadales > Rhodanobacteraceae > Luteibacter. The sequence continues at coordinate 7,404 of DATNJP010000341.1, forward strand.
GCATCGGCCACCGGTGCATCGTGCGAATCGATAAGCAACGCTCCTGCATGCGCATCGTCCATGACATGGCCCGCCACGTGTATCTCGGTCACCGCGTGCAGGGGAAAGGCGTCGAGATAGGCGTGGGCGCTCGTACCGAGGTTATGTGCACTGACATGCACGTTGTTGACGTCGAGCAGCAAGCCGCAACCCGTCCTGCGAACGAGTTCCGCCAGGAAGTCGGTCTCGCTCCAGTCGTGTCCATCGAGGACGAGGTAGTGCGAGGGATTTTCCAGCGAGATCGTGTGGCCAAGCACGTCCTGGCTACGCGACACATTGTCGACGACGCGAGCCAGGGCCTCGTGGGTGCGCGGGAAGGGCAGGAGGTCCGGAACGTATTGCCCGCTCCATGCCGACCACGCCAGGTGTTCGGATAACAGTATCGGATTGACGCGATCGATCAATCGCCGCAACCGTCGCAGATGATTCATGTCCGGTGGTGCGGCGGCTGCCAACGATAGCGAAACGCCATGCAGGGAAATCGGATGCCTGTCGGCCAACGCATCGAGCATCGCCACGCGAGGCCCGCCGTCGGCCATGTAGTTTTCCGGATGGACTTCCAACCACCATCCCGGCGACGCGCATGCCAGCGCATCGTCGAAATGCTGCGGTTTGAAGCCAAGGCCGGCGGCGAGCGTATGCTGCATGGCGAATCAACCCACCTGGGTAAGCGAGCCCATGCCCTTCGGCGTCTTGATGGACGTGCAGGTGCCGGCGGGAACGTTCTTCCATGCATTCTTCTGGTAATCGGCCTTGGCGGTGCCGGCGCACGTCGTGCCCGGGCCGGCGGCGCAATCGTTCTTGCCCGCCTTGGCGACACCCCAGCATTTTTCGACGGCGGGCTTCTTCGTGTCCTGGTTGGTGTCGGCGTGAGCGACGCCGGCAACGAGCGCGGTGAGGGAGAAAGCCAACGAGGCGACGTGACGATTCATGCGATGCTCCTTTCAGATGCCGCACGGCATGTGCGGGGTCGTGGAAGGATTCGTCGCGAAGTCGCGCCCGGTTACAGGTCGCGAGTCAGATTTTGTTCCCCGCCGCGTGTAACCGGAGGGCTCTCTCGAGCGAACCCCACGGCATGAACCTCCCTTCCGCAACGTGGTCTTTCGCCATTCCGGCGCACGTTCGCGGCGGCCGTCCTCCTCGAGACTGTTGCGATGTCAACCAGAACACGGCTAAATCTCCGGCGATGGACTACCGGAAGATGACCGCGACCCTTGAGGCCGAGCCGCAGATCCGCGGCGTTCCTGCGGTCGAGGCGGAGTTGCGCGCCTGCTTCCTGGACGGGCTGGGCGGCGACGCCACGCGTTATCGTCAATTCCTGGATGGCCTGTCAGGCCACCTGCGCGCCTATCTCCGGCGTCGCCTTCCGAAAGCGCAGGCCGACGTGGAAGACATCCTCCAGGAAACCCTGCTCGCCGTGCACAATGCCCGGCACACCTATCGCCAGGAACAGCCTCTCACCGCGTGGGTCCACGCGATCGCCCGCTACAAACTGATGGATTTCTTCCGCGCCCACTCCCGCCGCGAGGCGTTGCACGAACCTTTCGATGACGATGGTGGCCTGTTTGTCGCGTCCGATGCCGAACCCGCCGACGCTCGCCGCGACGTGGGCCAGCTGCTGGAGGCCCTGCCCGACCGCCATCGCCTGCCGATCGTGCTGGTGAAGCTGCAGGGCTTGTCGGTCGCCGAGGCCGCCCAGCGCAGTGGCATGTCGGAATCGGCCGTGAAGGTCGGCGTGCACCGGGGCCTGAAAGCGCTTGCTGCCCGCATCCGGGGGAAGTCATGAAGACCGACGACCTGATCGCATTGCTGGCGAGCCATACGCCCGCCGCGGACCGGCATGGACCCGTCCGGCGCTTCGCCCTGGCCTGGGTCTCTGGGTTCGTCGCCGCGCTGCTCCTGATGGTCGTGCTGCTGGGCGTGCGGCCCGACATCGCCGAGGCCGTCTCGATACCCACGTTCTGGTACAAGCTGGCCTATGCCGGCAGCATCGCGGCCGCCGCCCTTTGGGTCACCGCGAGGCTTGCCCGGCCGGGCGTCCATGTCGGCGGGGCCTGGACCCTGCTCGCCGCACCGGTAGCGGTCGGTTGGAGCGCCATGGCGTGGGTGATGATCCACGCCCCTGCGGGTACCCATCTGCCCCTGCTGCTCGGCCACTCCTGGAAGGTCTGCCCCATCCTGATCGCTCTGCTCGCCATGCCGGCCTTCGTCGCCATGCTCTGGGCCGTCCGTGGGATGGCGCCAGTTCGACCGAGGCTGGCCGGAGCGGCAGTCGGCCTTCTGGCCGGCGCCACGGCAACCGTCGCCTACTGCCTGCACTGCCCGGAAATGGCGCCGCCATTCTGGTCCACCTGGTACCTCCTGGGCATGCTGATTCCGGCCGTCCTGGGCACCCTGGTGGGACCCCGCGCCCTGCGTTGGTGAACCGAAGGAAAAAACGGGGCCCTTAATCGGCAAATCGCCCAAAACGCCATCCAGCCGATGGCGCAGGGGCCGCTAACCCTTCAAACTAGGCACGCCGACGCACACCGGATGAAAGGGATCCCGGAAGCCTTCGGCGCCAGCGGTCAGCGGATGAAGCGCCTCGTCATCGCCTGGCCAGACTTCGATCGATCGGGCATGCGGGGCGAGGGGGCATAACGTGAGCGGAATAAACAGGGATCCGTTGATCTGGGGACGCTACGTTGCCGTGGCGGGCGCCTATGCGGCTTGCTATGAGCTGACCCGCTATTTTTCGTTCTCGCACTGGATGCTGCCCGCTGGTCTTCGCCTGGCTTGCCTGCTGCTCGTTCCCAAGCGTTTCTGGCCCGCGCTGGCCGTGGGTGAAGCCCTTCCTATCGCCGAGATGGCCGTGTTGCATGCCTCGGCGTTCGGCGTGGCCTTCGCCGTCCTCGCCTCGTTCCCGCCCATCCTGTTCTGCATGCCCGCGATTGCCTGGCTGCGTGTTCGCACACCTCTGCTGCGTCCGGACGGACAGATCAACATGGGCATGATCATGTTCGCGACGCTGGTCTGCGCGGCCGTGACCGCGGTGGACAACTCCGTCGTTCTCGCGTCAGCCGTCATGGGCGACGGTTCGGCATCGCCTTCGGTTTCCACCCCCATCTTCCTTGCGTGGGTGCTCGGTGCCTACCTCGGCGCCCTGGCCCTCACCCCCACCATCATGGCGATGCGCGAGCGCCTTGCGGCCCAGCCGCGTGGCATCGTCACGTGGCGCGCGGTGTGGCACAGCCCGCTCACGCGTGACGCATTGTTCATCGTCGTGCCGTCGCTCGCGGTGTTGATGGCCATTGCTACCCAAGTGAGCGATGGCGCCCTGCAATGCACCCGCATTGCCATGGCGATCCCGGTGATCGCACTTACGTGGCGTCATGGCTGGCACGGCACCGCAATCGGCGGCATGCTCGCGAGCATCGCCATGGCCTCGACGTCGTTCGAGTTGCAGGATCCCGCCATGATCCAGGCCCAGACCGTGCTGGCCTTCGCCATCTCTACCTCACTCCTGCTTGGCGTCCGGATCGCCCGCCGCATCGCGGCAACTGCGGCAGCGCTGCGTTCCTCCGTGGTCGCGAACTCCGTCAGCACCCATCGCCACTAAAGGGGAGGAGCCCGCAGGCTTCCTCCCCCGCTCCGCCGGAACCGCGCTTCGTCACGGACCGCGGCTGGCGCATTCAATCGGGGTCTTGCACTCCGCCCCGACCATCATGAGTCGCATCGTGCCGTCTGTCTGGGGCGCGGCGAACACCTGCACCGAACTGTCCTTGTAGACCGTCTCACCCGCCGTGCTGGCCGGGGGCGGCAGGGGCTCGTCGGGCGTGGCCAGTCGCGTGGCATCCACACCGATCGGCAGGCCGACCAGCGAATACGCCGTGCGCGCGAACGCACCGCGAACCGTGCCGTTGGCATCGTTGACCTGGACGTAGCGCGTGCCACCACGCTCGAACACGTAGACGTGGAAGTTCGGGCTCGTGCTCACGTCGGTGGCGTTGGGCCAAGACTGGCCGAGGCCAGCGAGAGCGGTCTGCGCCTGCGCCACGCCGGCGCCGAGGGAGAGGGTGATGAGCGAAGCAAGCAGCAAACGGGTATGGGTACGCATGGTCGAAGTCCTCGTGGGTGGTTAGGCAAGTCTGAGCGACGTGTGCGTCAGGACCTGCGACTCGGACATGGCAAATCCATGGCCGATATCCCACTTTCACTCATCAACCGAGGCACCAAAGGGACGCCTGCCGAATCCGCGCATACCTGGCGATAAAACTGAACGGAAATAGGGGGTTCCCCCGGGCGCTGCCCGGGGGAATTTTTACCGCCTCAGGCGACGCTCCGGCGTCGCTGGCGCGAGAGCCAGGTCCAGCGGAACATGAGGGCGGCGGCGCCGACATTGACGATGACTTCGCCCGGCCAGATGTCGCCATACGCAAAACCACCGTAATGGCAAAGCGCGGCGATCATGCCCAACGAGTTGACGCTGCCTCCGCAGGCGACCAGGGCGCAATTGATACGCACGGCCCTGGTCATGCTGCGTTCGGTCAGCAGCCAGAAGCCGCAGATCGACATCAGCACGCTGCAGCAAAGATTTGCGATCATGAGGTTCGTGACAATCATTTGTCGTCGCCTCCCGCGATGCGATCGATGACACGATTCGCCAGTGACTCACCACGATGGTCGATGAGTCGCTGAGCAATCACGGCGAGCTTCAGGCCGAAACATCCCACCAGGAACGACACGCCCGCCTGGATCTCAGCCGGCGAATCCGGCATGAAGCGACGCTCGAGGGCCGGTGCGAGGAAGATCGCCATCAGCGCGCCACAGACGACCTGCACAAGCGCGCGGCGTCGCGATTCCTCGTTACTCATGGCGACGGGGAGGATGGCGCCTCCTACGGCCGCCAACAACAACCAGAAACGGGTCAGCAATACGGAATCCATGGGTTTCTCCTTCAGGGCGATGCGTCGGGACCGGTCAGGTCGCCGGTCCACGTGGTGGCCTGCTTGACCTGGATCGACAGCGTGATCTTCTTCGTCGCGGGCGCGACCACGACGTCGCCGGGATACAGGCGGTCACAGAAAGCGCCACCGTTCTGCGAGGGCTTGAAGCGGTAACGGGTACCCCCCGCTTCCGTCGTGAGCACATTGGCGACCAGGCGGCAGTTGTAGGGCTCGTCGAAATGCAGCGATACGCTGCGCGAATCGAACGTGGCATCGACGGAGACCACCTCCTTCGCAGGCGAGCTGAGCGCGCCACGCCACGTGCCGGCCTGTGGGGCCGCCTGTTGCGCTAACGCCGCGGGAGTCGCGATGGCCATGAACCATGCCACGGCGACAAGAACGAGTTGCTTCGAATGATGCATGCGATACCTCCGGTCAAGGGTGGAAAAAGAGAACGGCGGCAACCGCCGCCAGCACGACAGCGACAAGGACGCCGACCACGGCGATACCCCGCCGCGCGGACGGTGCGCGGGGAACATCGCCCAGCGTTTCAAGCAGGGACGACTCCCACTGCGGTGGAACCTGGAGACGCGTGAGACGTTTCATGGCTCGCTCCCCGAAGGTGCGGAAGCGGGCAAGGTGACCGCGCGGCCATCGATCTCGATGTGCGGGAGCCACGCATCCACCGAGCGGTATGAAATGCGGATACGGTGTGCCCGCGCCCGCGTGAACCAGCGAAAGCGCGGCCGGCCCAGGTCGATGACAAGCTGCGGCCGCCGGTTCCCACCAAGCTTGTGCAGACGGAACCGGCCGTCGAACTCCAACGACAAAAGCGCGATACGCACATCGCGGCGATCACGGAACAAACGCAGCGGAACGACGACCGGCTCCAGGGGCGCGCCCGGATACGGCGAAGCGGGCACCTGCACATGCAAGGCGTGCGCCTCGTCGTCGTCATCGTGACGTAGCGCGTCGCGCCGGTGGCGGATCGCCTCGTCGGCGGCGCGCACCGCCTCGCGTAGCGACTCCAGCAAGGTATCGAGCGCGCAAATGGCCATGTTTGTTCCTAGGCCTCCAGAAGCCAGCCGGGCTTGCGCGGGAAGCCGACGTGGTAGCAGATCCACTGCAATACGACCTGGTGCTCACCGATCTGCAGGATCGTGAAGCTCTTTTCGATACTCATGATCGTTCCGCGCGGCGAGTCCGTGAGGCAGCGGTTCAACAGCGTCCGCGCTTCCTCGATCTGCGCTTCCGAGCGCATCTGGTTCGGGTTGTCGCTGCCGACCACCACGCGCTTGACGAACTTCACATCGGTCAGGTCGAACATCGGTCACTCCATGGAATCGCGGCGCCGGCGAGGGCGCCGCGAAGGGGTTGTGGATCAGACTTTTTCCGGCGTGTCGGCGACGGCCACCGGCGCACCGATACGACGCGGTGCACACGCGGTCTGCAGGATGTCCATGACACGGGCCAGGCCTTCGGGCATGCCCTTGTCTTCCGCGTGCACGGCGACGTGGTACTTCGCCGAGTTATCCGACGTACGCGTGTTTTCCTTGTGCGTGGCGACGGAGCCGGCAACGTGGACCTTGGCCGAGAAGATGCCCCAGCCGATCGACATGTCGGCCGAGAATTCGCCCTTCTTGTCCTCGGACTCCGTCTGGCTGAAGGACGACTTCACTTCCATGTCGAAGGTGATGTCGACATTGGTGATGCTCAGGTTCGGCACCTTCACGATGGCCAGCAACGGCACTTCGAGTTCGACTTCTTCCTCGGCGATGCCATTGCCGGTGGGGTTGTCGACGGGACGCTTGAACTTGAACGAAGCGGTGCGCGTGGCGCCGACACCGTTGGGATCGTTGGCGGAAGCCGGCGGCAGGAAACCGATGACCTTGATGAAGTCGGCGGTGGCCTGGGCCAGCTTGACCTGTGCTTCGCAGGCCGCGCTCAGCGGGGCACCGATGAGGTCCCCCATCGGCAGGCCCTTGAACTGGCTGGACATGTTGACGAGTTCGTCAGCCATGGCGTTACTCCTTTACGAGTTGGCATGACGCGGCACGCCGGATGCGCGCCACGGTTCGGACAGGCGACCGATTCAGTCGCCGGACGTGAACGTCTTGAAGACCCCCTGGGTCTGCGCGAGGTGATTCATCAGCCGCGCGGCACCGTCGGTGGGCTCGCTGCCCTCGACGCGCAGCACGACGTGCACCGCGCCAGCCTTGCGGTCCGAAGCACCCACGGCGGTATCCACGCGCACGTAGGGCTTGGGCGGCCTTGGCCGCACCCTCCAGCCACGCGTCTCGGGCGGCGCATCGGTATCGGCGGCGGACGGCGCGTCTTCGATCAGGCTACCGAGGTCCGCGTCGAAGCGGATCTCCACATCCTTGATGCGAAGCACGTTGGTCGAGACCAGGGGCAGGATGGGTGCGCGATAGAGATCTTCATCACCCTCGCCGGCGCCTGGCTGCAGCGACGGCATGCGGATGGTGACGCTCTTGGGCCGGTTGTCCTCGTCGAAATAATCGCTGAGGTGCGATATCTGGTGCAGCTCGATGCGGTCCTGCGCGTCGATGACGGCGCCGGCCAGCGCTTCGATCAGGTCGTTGAGTGAGGTCTGCGTAGCCATGTGTCACGCGCTCCCCAGGGCAGGCGGCGTCAGGTCGGGAAAGGAGTTCACGCGGTTCATCCAGCCCTTGAGGAACTTGCCCAACGCGGGTCGCTTCTCGACGAGCGCGCGGTAGTAATCCGCCCTGCCCTGCTTGAATCGTGCGTACACCGCATAGGCGTCGGAACGATCCAGCGCGGCCAGCGTGCCGTTGCCGATGGCACCGTCCACGGCCAGCGGTGGCTGCGCACCGAGGTCGTTCAGCACGCGCTGCAGGAGGCGTGCGGATTGCGCACCGGCATTCACCTGGAAGTCGAAGACGATGTTCGCCAACGGCTGCAAGGCGATGCGGTCGCCACGCACGGCATCCCAGTAGAGCGCCTTGTAGATCACGCCGGCCTGCTGGTCGGTCAGTGCGCGCAACGCATCCAGCGTCGGCGCGATGCCGAGCAGGCGTTGCGCGCACTGGTTGAACGTGGCCAGCGTGATGCCCTTGTTCGTGGCACCACCGGGATCGGCGGGATCGTTGACATAGCCACCCTCGTGCTTGAGCAGGGTCGGCAGGAAACTGTTGAAGTCGGCCATCGGCGTGTTCTCCCCGTTCGACGCGGTACGGCGTCGTCGGCGACCACTATCGATTCACCGGGGCACGCCGGACATCGGGGAAACACTGATTCGGAGGCTTCCAGAAACCTGATATCGCCACCGCGAAAATCAGCTTTCGACCGATCCCGTCATCCGCACCAGACGATCCAGGCTGTCGTGCCGGCATACGCCGGTGCCTACGAGACACGCCATGACCGACAAACTGATCGACGTCTACCTTGGTTTCATGGATGAGGAGGTGAACACCGTCCTCAACGGATTGCTGGAGGGCGAATTACGCAAGGACGCGGCGAAGCGTCGCCCCGTCGTGCTGATCGAACGTGGCACGGTCGATCCGCATGGTCCCCTGCTCGAGTGGCCGCTCGAGCGCTACGCGGCGCGACCGCGGAACATCGCCTATGCACGTGGCGGTGCGGAGGGAGCCCGTTCGCTGCAGGCACCCTCGGATCCCGATGCACGCGTCGAAAGCATGCTTGCCCGCGCCATGACGATCTTTCTCGCCAGTGACGACACGGCGGAAGCGAAGCTTCGCGAGGCCAACGTCCGCGTCATCCGCATGATCGACGTCCATGAACTCACCCTGCTGCGCAGCAAGGCAAAGCTCAAGGTACCGCTGGACGGCGCGGGCCCCGAACTGTCGGTGGTTCGTTTCGACCTCGGCGAGTCTTCCTCGGTCGAGCCGCCGGTCATCGTGTTCCGCGCACCCGAGATGGGCCTGCAACCCAGCCTGATGGCGCCGTACATCATCTTCCTGCTGAAGATGATCTCCGCCGTTTCGAGCGAGCTGGCCCATCGCGCAGGCGACGACTACGAATGGCCCGTGCGCGTGAGCTGCTTCGGCGCCCAGGGCGGTGCCTCGCCCAGCGGAAAGCCGGGTTCGATCTCGCCGATCTGCGCCAGCCTCTACGTCGGCCTCGAGTACGCGAATGGCGAAGCGCAACCTTCCATCGCCTTGTGCGCGCAGGGGGGCGTGTATCACCTCGCGGCGAAGTCCGGCTCCGGCGTACCTCCGATGCCGGCGAACGACACACTGGCCGACTGGTTCAGCGCGAACCATGCGCAGCTCGTAGTCGACCGCGTGGACGTGGACGAACGCTACCGTCGCAAGGAAGAGAGCGGCATCGTGCGTGGCGTCGCGCTCAGTGCGGTGATCGCCGAACTCGTGGCGCGGTATGCCACGGACAAGGTCAAGCCGGAAGTCAGCGGTACGTCGTCCTGGTTCATCGGCGATGCCCAGAAAAAGGCCTTCGCCGCGGTGGGCGTCACGGGTTGCAACATGGAAGATTACTGGGTGATCCGTGCCCTTCGCGAGATCGTGTTGCAGCGTGGTGTCGTGGCGCCGGGCGAGCGCGGCATGGAACCCGTGCTCGCCCGGGGTTTCGTGACCCGCGTGAACGCCGATCCCCTGGAGATCGAGCCCGCGGTCGCCGAGGCGTTCCAGAATGACTTGCGTCGGAAGCGATTGAACCGCCGTGACTACGTGGACCTGCTGCGCTGGGGCCTCCTTGGCCTGCCGCTGGAGGGCGAAGGCGAACGCGGCATGCCGCCCGTCGCCGCCTGGCAGTTCGCCAATGACGCGGTGTTCGACGAACCGGAGCGCAATACGTTCGCCCGCCACCTCTATGGATTCCTCGTCGAAGGCCGCGAGGATGTCGTCGTTCCCGATCCGTTCTTCATCGAGATAGCGACGGACCTGCTCAAGGACTGCGCACGCCTGCCTGCGAGCAAAGCCGACGTCTTCGTCGAGGCTCCCGCACAGGATCGCCTCGAGGCCATTGGCCTGGCCGCGCAGCATGCGCTGAACGTCTGGCGCGACGCGGGACAGGTGCCCGGCGAGGCGGTCACGGTGGCGCTGCGTGAGTTCGTCGACACGCTTGCCGTGCGTGCGGCGTTCGCGCTGGACGGCGACGAGGTGAAGATCTGGCTGCGTCCCGGCAAGTGGAAGGGCGTCCGCCAGGGCACGTTGCAGGATGCACGTGGCGAAACCTTCGGCCACGCGGCCGTCGACCGTGCCTTCTACAAGGCATCCAACCTGGTGGCGCTGCGCGAGAACACGCCACACGCCCTGCGTAAGTGATCGACTGGACCGCCGCCCACGCGGGTGGCGGTCCCTCAGGGGTCCAGCGTCGTCAGCCCTTCGCGGATCGCGTATCGGGTCAGCTGGGCGATACCGTGGATGCCGAGCTTGTCCATGATGTGCTCGCGATGCGTGCCGACGGTCTTGATGCTGACGTGCAGGCGCTCCGCGATCTCGCGGGTCGAATAGCCTTCCGCAAAAAGCTGCGTGATTTCACGCTCGCGCGCACTCAGCAGCGCCGATTCGCCGACGGCGGGGCCTCCGCGCCCCCGCCCACGGTCCACGAGCAGATGGGCGATGTCGGGACTGACGAAGTACCGGTAGCGCAGTACGGTGTCGATCGCCTCGCGCAGCACCTCGAAACCGCTTCGCTTCAGCACATAGCCGTGCGCGCCTGCCTCGAAGGCCGCGCGCACCCACCGTGAGTCCTCGTACGCCGTCAGGCAGAGCATGCGCGTTTCCGGACAGCGAGGCGCGATGCGGCGCGCCGCCTCCAGCCCGCTGAGGCCATGCATCGCGCAGTCGAAGATCAGCAGGTCGGGTTGCCGCCGCAAGGCCAGCCGGACGCATTCGCGCCCGTCGCCCACACTACCCACCACCTCCCATCCCGGATCGGAGGCGAGCAAAGCGGCGACGCCTTCACGGAACAGCGCTTGCTCGTCGGCCAGCACCAGCCTGGCGCGGGTCACGGGATCACCTCGTGTGACAGAATGCGGCCGGCGTGGCGGCCATGAAGCGATGAGCCATGCATGGGGGAATCCGGATGGAAGGTGCGCGAACCCTTGCGGTTGGCACGCGCCTGCGTCCTTCCGGAAACCTTACGGTATGCATTTTCCTGCCAAAGCAGGGACTTGCCATTGCCGCCGCGCATGCCGGCGGCGGGAAGGGGCGACATGCAACGCGGGGAAGATCCGGTTTTCTTCAGCTTCGGCGACTGGACCGTACGTCCGGCGCAACGCTCCATCGAGCGGCGCGACGAGCGCCTGGTGCTGGAGCCCCGGCTGATCGACGTGCTGACCTATCTCGCGGCGACCGGAGGCGATGTGGTCAGCGCCGAACAGCTGCTGACCGATTGCTGGCGCGGCACTTTCTACGGCGACAATCCTGTCCACAAGACCGTGGCGCTCTTACGAAAGGCCCTTGGAGACCATGCACGCTCTCCGCGTTATATCGCCACGGTCCGCAAGCGCGGTTACCAGGTGGTCGCCCCGGTGACCTTCGCCGACGGCCGCCGTCCGGGTTCCGCCGTTCGCACGTGGAATGGCGGTTCGCCCTATCGCGGCCTGCTCGCGTTCGGGCACGGCGACACCGACGTGTTTTTCGGCCGGGCACGCGCGACAGCCGACGTGCTCGCCGCGATCCACCGCCACCACCATGCGGGTTGCGCCTTTGTGCTGTTGACCGGACCCAGTGGTTGCGGGAAGTCCTCGCTCGTGCACGCCGGCGTCGTCCCGGTATTGGTCAACGAAGCAGGCTACGACGGCCTGCGCGCCGTCTCCTGGAGCGCCATGGCCAGCCGGGCGCCCGGACTGGCGCCGCTCGAATCGCTGGCGGTCGCCATGACGCGCTGGGAGGTACGGGGCCGCCCCGTCTTCGTGGAAACCGAACGGCGCGATCTGGTCCACGCATTGGCGACCGACATGGACTTCGTCGTCCGCCGCATAGCGCTTGCCGTCAGCGGACAAGGCGCGGCCCCTGGGGACGTGTTGTTGCTTGTCATCGACGCACTTGAAGGGCTTCTCACCGCATCCGCCACGCCGGACGACACCGCTGTTCTCGTTTCCGCACTGGGACGGCTCGCACGCAGCGGGCACGTCGTGGTGCTGGCCCTGTGCCGCAATGACTTCTACCCGCAACTGATGTCGGTGCCGGACCTGCTGGCCCTGAAGCGAGACGGTGTGCTCTACGACCTCGCTATGCCGGGCCCGGGCGAAGTGGCGCAGATGATCCGTCTCCCCGCGCAGGCGGCGGGCCTGCATTTCGAGCGCGATGCGAGCAGCGAGCGCCACCTCGACGACGTGCTTCTCGAAGCGGCATGCCGTCACGTAGGCAGCCTTCCGTTGCTCCAGTACACGTTGCAGGCCTTGTACGAATCACGCGATGCGACCGGAACGTTGTGTTTCGCGGCGTACCTGCGGCTCGGCGGCCTCGAAGGCGCGCTGGGGCAACGTGCCGAACAGGTGCTCGAGGGGCTCGGCGCGAACGCGGCCGCGGCCTTCCCGCGCATACTCCACCGGCTCG